>DASQTN010000462.1:0-7981 GCA_035641895.1 Chryseolinea sp.
TCAAAAGTAATCACCGATAAGCGAAATCCTCAGTGTTTAGAAAAACTTGTTAGCCGAATTGTACATATTATCAACGGTCTCAAGTGTTAGATGAGTAAGAAGTGCTGCGCGCTGCAAAATTTGTCTGGAGAAAGTGTTTTAAATTCAGAAAGTTTACGATGTTTCCGGTCGGATCTCAACCAACGGCGATGCTAAAGAAGATACTATTCTTTTCAGCCTTCCTGATTTTGCTCAACTGCGAACAGTCGGGTGTCAAACGAAATTTTGATTCCTTGACCGAAGATCAAAAACGTCTGGCCGAAAATGCTTTATCAAGCATGCAAACAGCAGACGGGCTTGAGGTAGAATTGTTCGCCGCTGAGCCCATGGTCACGAACCCTACCAACATAAGCGTTGATCCGCTGGGACGGGTTTGGGTATGTGAAGCCTATAACTACGATGTCGCGCCAGATCAAGCCGATCCGAAAGGAGATCGCATTGTGGTCCTTGAGGATACAGATCGTGATGGCAAAGCAGATAAGCGTACTGTTTTTTATCAAGGGACCGACTTACTCCTTCCCCTGGGTGTCATGGTGTTGGGCGACAAGATATACGTGACGTGCAGCCCTAACGTGTTCGTTTTCACGGACGCCAACAAAGATCTCATACCGGAAAGAAAAGATGTGCTTTTTACCCGCATGAGCAAGGGTGAACATTCAACGCATTCTATGACTCCGGGTCCCGATGGAATGATTTATTTTTCCATCGGTAACTATACCCGTAATATTGTTGATAATGCTGGCAACCCGTTAATTGACAAGAGCGGGTTTACGGTATCACAATCGGGAGATCCATACTTGGGTGGAATGGTAATACGTTGCACGGCTGATGGAAAAAATATTGAGGTGCTCGGCCATAACTTTCGGAATAACTACGAGCCTTGTGTTGATTCTTATGGCAATGTGTGGCAATCCGACAACGATGACGATGGAAATGAATCAAGCAGAATAAATTTTGTAATGTACTATGGAAACTATGGCTTTCTGGATGAAATGTCCGGCGCTACCTGGACCGCCAACAGAATCAATCTTGAGAAAACCATTCCGGAAAGACATTGGCATCAAGGGGATCCAGGTGTGATCCCCAATGTATTGATCACTGGGGCCGGGTCGCCGGCCGGTATGACATTCTACGAAGGTAATTTGCTCCCCACTGTTTTTCGGAATACGCCTATTCATGCTGAGCCGTATCATAACGTTGTACGGGCCTATCTACCTTCGCGAAAGGGCGCAGGCTATACATTGGAAATTGAAGACTTGCTTAAAAGTAAAGACAAATGGTTTCGGCCTATCGATGTGGCTACTGCTCCAGATGGATCGTTATTTATCGCCGACTGGTACGATCCTATTCTTGGCGGCGGCGCTGCCGCTGACGCAGTTAAAGGAAGAATTTTTCGCGTGGCGCCAGAGGCTGCTGTGTATTCTATTCCTGTAGCTGACCTCTCAACAGTTTCCGGCACGATAGAAGCAATTAAAAGTCCAAACCCCGAAACACAGTACATCGCCTTTCAAAAGTTAGTCGCATCCGGTCCTGAAAGTTTAGCTGAGGTTGAGAAAATGTGGAAATCCGACAATGATGCTTTTCGGGCCCGGGCACTCTGGATCCTTGCAAAAATGGATACCACCAATTCGTTTTTACAAAAAGCGCTCGCAGATAAAAATATTGACATTCGCATTGCCGCTGTTAGGGCTGTCGTACAAAACAAGACCAACGTCGTCCCCTATTTATCATCGGTCGTGCGCGATGATAATGTGGCAGTTCGTCGGGAAGCGGCACTCGCCCTGCGTTACGCGGGAACTCCTGAAGCGGCTGACCTATGGGTTGAATTAGCTAAACGATACGACGGAAAAGATAGATGGTATCTGGAAGCGTTAGGGATCGGCTCGGATTTACACGCAGATTTATTTTTTGAAACTTGGAGCCAACGGGTACCCTTCGATGTTAAAAACAAGGTGCACCAGGATATTATTTGGCGATCGAGATCTAAATACGCTATACCCCTGTTAGCCGATATTATCCGAAACACAACAGACAGTGATTTGTATCAGCGCTTCCTTCGCGCATTTGATTTTCACAATGAGACATCGAAAAACGTGGTGCTCGCTTCGTTGGTGGGCCTCGACCGTCCCGATGGCAAAGAATTAACAGCATTGGCGTTGCGCCAAATGGATGGCAGCCAAGTTAACCTGACCCCTGCGTTAAAGAAGGCGATCAAGGATGCACTTGAGGAGACTTCCGGAACAATTGCATATGTGAATCTTGTTGAAAAATTTTCTCTAAAAGATAAACGATCGGAGTTGTTGAAATTGGCAAAAGATCAGGGCGACGAAGGAGCTGGTCCAGCTGCTATTGATGTCCTGCTAAAATTCCAAGGGGAAAACATTTTGAGAAAAGCCCTTCTTGCTATTGACACTTCGTCGGAAACGCTTCTAAGAAGTTTGAAGGGAAAAGGTGGCAGTGAGATTGTGAGCCTCATCAGCGACGTAATTCAAGATGACAATCAACCAATCAATTTGCGAAAAACTGCCGTGCAGATATTGGGAAGTAGCTGGCCTGGAGAGGAAAGATTGCTGGCGCTTGTGAAAGAATCAAGGTTTGATCCACTGTTAAAACCGGCTGCTGCTGGTGTGTTATTCAATGTTTACCGTAGTCGTATCCAGCGAGAAGCGGCCCAATACCTTTCCAAGCCGGGTGGCAAAGATAATAAGCTGCCAGCCATCAAACAGTTGCTTGCTTCAAGCGGTAATTCTGCAAGAGGTCATTTAGTTTTTAAAACCCATTGCGCAAGTTGTCATAAGGTCAAACACGAAGGCGTAAAATTCGGTCCTGAGCTTACGTTGATAGGCGACAAACTTTCAAAAGAAGGTTTGTATCGCGCGATCCTATATCCGGATGAGGGTGTTAGTTATGGTTATGAAAGCACGCTTGTCAGGCTCATGGATGGTTCAGAGTCTATGGGTATCATTGCAAACGAAACAGCTGAGGAGATGAGTCTAAATCTTCCGGGTGGCGCTTCAGTTAAATATGCTAAAAGCAAAGTCGCTCAGTCAATCAAAGATGATAAATCATTAATGCCCGCTTTGGCCGGTTCAATGACCCAACAGGAACTGGTTGATCTCGTGGAATTCTTATCTTATCTTAAAAGATAGCGGGATTAGTCTTGTAAATTAGTTTTGGTCACCAAACGGTCAATGGAATATCTACCGCTTCCAAAAACCAATAACATGATAAATACAATCATGAATGCAATTGGTTTTTCTTTTGTGGCAAACGGGTCGTTGGCATGAGCGAAAAATACAGCTACTGCCATCGTTATTGTCAAAGGAATAGCAGCAAGCCGGGTTCCCAGGCCAAGTATTATAAATATTGAGCAAACAACTTCCGCAAACACCGCAAGCGCAAGAGAAATTTGAGGTCCTAAACCGAAGGGATCAGCGAATTTTATTTCTTCGCCTGACGTAAGTCTGTTGAGTTTAGGAAGTCCATGAGCCACTATCATGATTGTTCCCACGGACAGTCTTACCAATAAAAGGCACAAATTGGCGTATAAAACGGATATCGAGGTACTGAAAATGGGCATAAGTTATTTTTTTACGCTTGCATAATGTATTCCCGCTTAACCAAACAAATTACTTTGCGTTTGGTTTAGCAACCGTCATAATCAGCGGCCTGCTATAAATGTGCTAATATTTCCGTGATGTTGGTAAACTGTTTAAAGTTATTGTGCTTCACTTCATGCTCGATCGTTTCATGGCCCCAGGTAATATGATAAGGTATATGGAAAGCATGTCCACCAATATTCAAAACAGGGAGGACGTCCGATTTCAGGGAATTGCCTATCATCAGAAAGTTTTCGGGTTGAATGTCAAGATGTTTTATCAGCTTTCGAAAATCCTCTTCCCCTTTTTCAGACATGATTTCTGTATGATGGAAGTAATGTTCTATGCCTGATTTTTTTAACTTCCTTTCCTGATCAAGGAGATCTCCCTTCGTAGCGACAACCAGTCTATAACGCCCTTTCAAATTTTGAAGCACTTCGTCAACGCCTTCGAGTTTTTGAATCGGTTTTTGTAACAGCTCTTGCCCGTAGGCAATAATTTTTTCAACTGCGCTAACATTGATTGTGTTGTTCGAAATTGACATGGCAGCTTCGATCATGGAAAGCATGAACGCTTTTATTCCATAGCCGTAAAGTGGCAAATTTTTTATTTCAATGCGAAGCAACTCGCGCGCAGAGCTGTGCTGAGGTAAATATTCCTCCATCAGCTCGCAAAATTTCTTTTCAATTTCCTGGAAGTAATTTTCATTATCCCACAAGGTGTCATCTGCATCAAAGGCAATTACTTTTATATTCATTCAAGTGTCAGGGTGTAAAAGTTTGAGTGTCGCAGCATCCGGCAGTACGATATAGCCTGATTAAAAAGTATTTAAAGTTAATGAATTTGAATTATTAACGATATAGTCACGAAGGCGTAGATGTCTGAAGACCTTAAAACCGTTGAATAGTGTCAAGCAGTCACAGCGCTTGCCGGTAAAATTTTATGTGCAATTTATAAGAGAGTCTGGCGATGAAGCCATCAGCTGATCGCGAATACGTTACCAGTCGTCGTTCATTTTTTTCTTCTTCGGTTCCTGGTACTGAAGTTTATCGGTAAATGCCTGGTCGAGAAGTCCAAGCATGTTGGGGCGGCACCAATCGGGCGCGAGAACAGTACCGTTATTTTTGCACGCATAACTCGTCAGGTTGTCTTTGACGGTAATTTTTTTGTAACCGATATCTCCGGTAAGCTGAATCGAATGAAAGCTAATACGATACTTACCATCTTTTACACCTACCTCCACGCTCCCACTATATTTTCCTGTCTGAATGATTGAAGGTGTCCCTACTTGCGTGAATTGAAATTTTTTATAATCGACGACTAAATCATTAACCTCAAATTCTACGGTGCCCTCATTTAGTTTAATATTAGAAACGTAGGGAAGGCTTTTGTAATAAGCTTCAAGTTTCGCAGGCGTTATGGAATCGAGCGGAACAATTTTCTGATAGATTATTTCCTGTTCCGAAACCTTAAAATTTCCATAGGATGTAGGCTGCCCATAGAGAACGGATGTAATGATAAGAAAGCAAAACGTCAGGCGTTTCATCGCATTGTTTTTACAAAGATAACGAGAAGCAATGACGTGTATTGCGATTGAACGATGAGGTGCAGGATAATTCGTGATAAAGGTGAGAATGCAGGTCAACCGCCCTAAAAGAAAACCGCCCACTTGAAGAAGCGGGCGGTTTCGGTTGGTCTGGTAGTAGTCTAAATAAACTTATTGATCAGATTTTCATAATATTCTTGTTTGCCGCTGATCTGCTGAGGCTCGCCATTTTGCCGTGCGAGCTGACGTAAGCTCTCCAGCGATAATCTGCCGCGATCGAATTGCTTTCCCTTTCCCCCGTCGAATGAACTATAGCGTTCCTTGCGAAGATTCAGATACTCGCCGTCGTCAAGAATTGCTTGTGCTGTTAATAATGCACGTGCAAATGAATCCATTCCACCGATGTGCGCGTAAAAAATATCGACAAGATCAGTAGAGCTTCTTCTGGTCTTGGCATCGAAGTTGACACCACCAGTTTTGAATCCACCGGCCTGCAGAACGACCAGCATGGCTTCTGTAAGTTCATACAAATTGTTCGGAAACTGGTCAGTATCCCAGCCATTTTGATAATCTCCACGATTGGCATCCATACTTCCTAACAAACCTGCATCAGCAGATACTTGTAATTCATGCTGAAAGGTATGGTGTGCAAGGGTAGCATGATTCACTTCAATGTTCAGCTTGAAGTCAGCCATTAAATCATATTGACGGAGAAATGATATTACGGTCGCCGCATCGAAATCGTATTGATGTTTGGTAGGCTCCATCGGCTTAGGCTCAATCAGAAAAGTGCCCTTGAAGCCGTTCTTTCTTCCATAATCGCGCGCCATGTGAAGAAAAGTAGCAAGGTGCTCCTGCTCACGTTTCATATCTGTGTTAAGCAGTGAAACGTATCCTTCTCTTCCTCCCCAGAAAACATAATTGGATCCGCCCAACGCAATAGTTGCGTCGATGGCATTCTTTACTTGCGCTCCAGCCCAACAGACGACATTGAAATCCGGATTGGTAGAAGCTCCATTCATATAGCGGGGATGGGAAAATAAATTAGCTGTTCCCCAGAGCAACTTTACACCCGACGCCTTTTGTTTTTGCTTAGCATACTCAACAATCTTTTGAAGCCTGGACTCGGATTCCTTTAAGGTGTCGGCCTCCTCAATCAGATCGTAATCATGGAAACAGTAAAAAGGCGCACCAATTTTAGTTATAAATTCAAAGGCGGCATCCATCTTGTCATATCCACGTTGCATAGCATCTGACGCTTCATTCCACTGGAAATTTTTGGTGCCAGGCCCAAATGGATCACCACCTGTTCCGCAGAAGGTATGCCAGTAAGCGATGGCAAAGCGAAAATGCTCCTCCATGGTTTTCTTTCCAACTCTGCGCTTAGGATTATAATATTTAAACGCAAGAGGATTGTCTGACTCAACGCCTTCAAACTTGATGGGCTTAATGCCTTTAAAGTAGGTCTTTTCTCCGAGTGTAGCTCTCATTTTGTAGTTGTATTTGATTGATGATTAAAAAACTAAATAACGGAATGTAAATGCTTTAACCAATGCTTGTACGCTTCAGCATAAGGGGATTTTAATTTTTCAGAAGGCTCTTCCGAACGAATTACTTTTAATCCCTTGAACGCATCCTCGAACGAATCATAGATTCCTGCGCCCACGCCAGCGCCCAGTGCAGCCCCTTTGGCCCCATCGGTATCATATAACTCGAGTCGCGCGTCAATCGTGTTTACAAAAGCCTCGCGAAATAAGGGACTTAAAAACATGTTGGCATTACCGGCGCGTATTACATTTGTTTTTAAGCCCATCTCTTGTAATACATCAAATCCATATTTGAGGGCGAATACGATTCCTTCCTGCGCTGCGCGAAATACATGCGACTGCTGATGCCTGTTAAAGTTCAAACCGTGAAATGAACTATTGATATTTTTATTTTCCAGCACACGTTCCGCACCGTTCCCAAACGGTAAAACCACTAGCCCATCGGAACCTACTGGTGCGTCAGCCGAAATCTTGTTGATCGCATCATATTCATAGGGCGCACCATTACTACGCATATTTTTTCTCAGCCAGCTGTTGAGGATACCCGTTCCATTAATGCAAAGCAATACTCCGTTTCTAAGTTCAGGATTCTCACGTGTTGATCCTAGGGACGCCCGATTGTTCACGTGAATAAATGTATTTACCCTGGACTTCGTATCGTAAGCATTCTTATCGGTGACGCTGTAAATCACCCCTGATGTGCCGGCAGTCGCGGCAGTCTCGCCCGGATTTAATACATTAAGAGAAAATGCATTGTTGGGCTGATCACCTGCACGATAAGCGATCGGAATTCCCTCCTTTAGCCCCAACGTTTCGGCTACTGATTTTTTCAATTTACCCTGCACAGAAAATGTAGGCACTACGTTGGCCAACAGGGAGGCGTCGATACCATAATAATTGAGGAGCCGTTCCGGCGAAGTATTTTTGTCGTAGTCCCAAAGCATTCCTTCCGAGAGCCCTGACGCCGTTGTTACAATTTCTCCCGTTAACCGCATGGCAACGAAGTCACCAGGAAGCATCACCTTATGAATTTGGGCATAAACTTCGGGTTCATTGTCTTTTACCCATTTCAGCTTAGACGCTGTAAAATTTCCTGGGGAGTTTAGTAAACGCTCCAAACAATATTTTTCTCCCAGTTGTCTGAAGGCGTCATTGCCAATGTCCACGGCACGGCTATCACACCAAATGATCGACGGTCTCAATGCCTTCTGATTCTTATCGACACAGACTAACCCGTGCATTTGATAAGA
>DASQTN010000463.1:0-3630 GCA_035641895.1 Chryseolinea sp.
GAGGATTAACCCGATAAATCCGATCAGCGCCAAGATCAATGCGAATACTTTTATCATAAAGCGATTTTTATGGATAGGGAAGTCAAATCACGTGCCTCATACAGGGGCACCGAAATTTTACTGCATTGAAAATTTCAGACAAATTGTGTGGATAAATTGCCAGGTATTGCTGACGCTAATATTCCACATAGTTTAATACAACACCCGAAATTTAATTGTATGCTCAATTGCCTTAAGCTTCGCAATTAAATCCTTATCGTATTGCTTGTTGATATCGGTAATAACATAACCAATGGAATCGTTCGTTTTCAGATACTGGCCTACAATGTTGATTCCATTTTCTGCGAGCACTTGATTGATTCTTGCTAAAATGCCGGGGACATTGTTGTGAATGTGGATTAACCTATGCGCATTTTCCAATATGGGTAGTGTGATGTTAGGAAAACTTACGCTGTTGGATGTACTGCCGGTATTGATGTAGTCCATGATTTTTCCAGGTACATAATTGCCTATGTTCTCCTGGGCTTCAGAAGTACTTCCGCCGATGTGTGGAGTAAGAATTGTGTTGGGCAGGTCGCGTAACTCAGACTTGAATTCTTCATCATTACTAACCGGCTCGTGCGGATAAACGTCAATGGCGCAACCGGCAACTCGGCCACTGAGAATATTTTCACGTAACGCTTGTATATCTACAATATGACCACGGCTAAGGTTAATAAAAATCACACCGTTTTTCATCATAGCAAACTCTTTGGGTCCGATGAGATTGGCATTCGATACGCGGCCATCTACATGCAAAGAAATTACGTCGGCTTGTTCCAACACTTCTTTAAGCGATTTACATTTAACGGCATTACCCAAAGAAAGTCTCTCCTCGACGTCGTAATACAGAACTTTCATTCCCAGCGATTCCGCAATGACGGAAAGTTGCGTTCCAATATTTCCATATCCGACAAGACCAAGTTTTTTACCGCGCACCTCAAAGCTGCCTTTTGCAGACTTATCCCATATGCCTTTATGCATCTTGACAGATTTATCGACGATATTACGCATGAGCATAATCATTTCGGCGATCGCTAACTCTACAACGGACCGGGTATTGCTAAAGGGCGCATTGAACACCGCGACCCCTTTTTGGGTAGCAGCTTTTAAATCTATCTGATTTGTTCCAATACAAAACGCGCCGATTGTCATCAAGCGGTTTGCGTTCTCCAGGACCTTCGCTGTCACTTGTGTCTTAGAGCGAATACCCAAAACGGAAACATTTTTTATGCGCTCGCACAAGTCTTCTTCAGTTAAGGCTGCATGATGGGTCTCAACGTTAAATCCTTCGGCTTTTAATAATGCGACCGCAACGGGGTGCACATTTTCCAGGAGTAAAACATTGATTCTGTTTTTGGGGTAAGAAATAACTGTGTTCAATTTATTTAAATATAAGAATTCGTCAAGGCTGGGTGCGATATGATCTGCTTTGCTCTTTACAGTCTCGCGTTCCACATTTTCGGTAAATGCAAAGAACTTGTTGGCAAGTCCTGCATGCTTGATTTCATAGTCAGTATAGCCATCACCGATAACGTAAATATCTCCAGGCAGGTTCAGCTTTTTAAGCAGCTCCACCTTCCCGCCATTTGCAGAAAGTGGATTTTCCTGATCAAAGCCTACAACTCTTCCGGTATCATCGAACTTAAACTCGTTGGCCAGGATGTTCTCTGGTTTCACACCAAATTCTGTTACAATCGGTTCGATGAATTCTTTAAAGCCGTTGGAAATAATATAAATGTTGTCAGCGTGTTGCTGAAAAAACTCCTTGTTGCGTTTAAATGACTCTGAAACGTTTCCTTTAAGTTTTGTAATCAGAAAGGGTAGATGCTTTTTGCTTGGCGCCAGGAGATTTAGCCTGCGTTCCAGGGATTCCCGAAAGGAGATTGACCCATCCATACCTTGATTGGTGATTTGAACTATTTGAGCTTTGCGGGCCTCTTTTTCGGGGTGGTCGCTCAGAGATATGTCAGCTAGTACGTCAAAGGCTTCAACTTTTGTAAAAGTGCTATCGAAATCGATTACAAAATACTTATTGAGTTTCATGCTTCGGATAATGAAACGCAAATGTAATGGATTTATGAATCCAGATTAAAGACTGATTGTTTTTGTTGCTACCTAACAATTGATTGTAAAAACGCCTAATTGATCGAGCGATCAGCCTGAGAGTTATTTCCTTGAATGCAAGGCTATTAAATTTCCTTCAGTATCAATGAACCTTGCAAAGTAGCCGTGTTCGGGAGAAATAAATGTTTTTGGTACTACCACTTTTCCACCCGCCTTATCTACGCGATTCAAAACAACGGTGAGATCCGAACCGCCATTCAGATAGGGAAGTGTCCCTTGCTGAGATGGTGTATATCCCGGACCTAAACAGATTGCTCCGCCGACCCGACCGGTCTGTTGCTCATAAAGCAAAAAGCCCATTCGCACAGGCCCTACCATGGCATCTGGCATCTGATAGTCATAGATTGCCGAGTAAAATTGTTTCGCGCGCTCGAAGTCGGTAACCGGAATTTCGAACCAGGTGATCGCGTTGTCAAGCATTTCCATAAATTCAATATTTTTTTATGGAAGATCGAAATTTGGTTAATAAAAAAGAAGCAAACGCTTTTGCTACAGGCTGAGCTTCGGTCTCAACTGCATTCCAGACCAAATGGCCAACGAGTCGTAATTGGTAAAGCGATAGAAAATCCTGCTATTTTTGGACATCGATTCTTCCTTATGCTTGAGGTCCTTTATAAATATTTTGAGCGAAGTTTTCCGTTAGCGGAAGAAGGCAAAATGCTCATCAAATCCGTTTCGTCAATGCGTACTATTAAAAAGGGTGAGTTTCTGGTAAGGCAGGGCGAGGTTGCGCGATTCGGGGCATTTGTTACCAAAGGTTTCTTGCGCAGCTATGTAATCGATAATAAAGGAAAGGAGCATATTATCCAATTTGCTCCCGAAAACTGGTGGATTAGCGATAAAACGGGAATGTCCGAGGGTACCCCGGCAACTTTTTTTATTGATGCCATTGAAGATTCACAATTGATCCTGATGGATCTCGCGGGTCATATTACACTGTTAGAAAAATTACCAGGCTATGCTGACTCTTTCCGTACCGGAATGCAGCGTCGCGCTGTCGCCAAGGACCACCGCATTGTATCGTCGTTAACTGCTTCGGCGGAAGAGCGCTATGCTGACTTTCTTGAAACATATCCACACATTGCCCAACGAGTACCGCAACATATGCTGGCATCTTACCTCGGGGTAACTCCTGAAACTGTCAGCAGGATCAGAAAACAAGCCTCCCTCAAGAAATAACTTTTTTCGTTCTTGATCTACATCAATGTGTACGCTCCAGCATGGGGATAGTTTTGCCTCATAAATAATATCAAATGAAAATCAAAACTCAAAAATTGAAATGGATACCATCCATCTTCATCGCTATCGTCATTAGTCTGGGAGCAATTATGAAGGTCACTGGCGCGCCACAGCTGGTTGACATTTACTCTAAGATCGGTTTGCTTCCTTACATGAAAGTGCTGGGAGTATCTGAACTACTATTGACCGGCCTTTTTCTGTATCATCGCTCTATGAAAATTGCGT
>DASQTN010000464.1:0-5377 GCA_035641895.1 Chryseolinea sp.
GCAATGGATACGAATCTGAGGGAGCAGGTCGTGGCGTAATCTTCTACGGCGAAAACGGCACCATCGTATATCCCGGGGCAAACAGTTATAAAATTTTCGACAACAATAAAAATACATTAATAGAGGAGGTCAAAGATGACACACCCATGGATCCGACAAATAAGGTGAGTCCATTCGAATCATTGGATTCAATCCACTTGTTGAACTTTGTAGAATCCATTCGTGAAAACCAAAAAATAAACGCCCCTATCCTAGAAGGTCATAAGTCAACGTTGCTTCCACAGCTTGGTAACATTGCGTTTCGTGTAGGGCGCACGTTAAATTGTGATCCAAAAAATGGCCATATTTTAAATGACAAAGAAGCCATGTTACTTTGGGCTCGTGAGTATGAAAAGGGGTGGAATGTAAATGTCTAACCAAAACTTAAAGCCTATAACCTTTTAAAAAACAACTGATGAAACGCTTTATTATCCTTCTGATTATTTTTTCTATTGCAGAATCTTCGTATGCTCAATCCTTTGGAAAGACATTGAAAGAAACTCCGGGAATCGTCTCTTACACTTATCGTAAAAGTTTTGAAAAGGATGTCCCGGCAACTTTGGATACTATTAAACGATTGGGTATTACCAATATTGAATTTTCAAATTTATTTAAACGAACGGCGAAGGAAATCAAGCAAATGTTGGATGAAAGAGGAATGAGATGTACGTCGTTTGGCGTAAGCTATGCTGACTTGGTTGAGAAGACTGCCGAAGTCGCAGAAAATGCCAAAGCCTTAGGAGCGTCGTATGTGCGGGTCGCGTGGATTCCACATGACGGGCCGGCTACCATAGAACTTATCAAGAAAGCGGCCGAGGATTTTAACAAAGCAGGAAAATTTCTAAAAGAGAATCATAACCTGACGTTTTGTTATCATAACCATGGATACGAATTCGTGCCGTACGAGAAAGGTACACTGTTCGACTACCTGGCCGAAAATACAAATCCAGATTACGTGAGTTTTGAGTTGGATATTGTTTGGGCTCACCTTCCGGGATATGACCCGGCGGCATTAATCAAGAAGTACCCATCGCGCTTTAAACTCATGCACGTTAAAGATGTTCATAAGAGCGTTAAGGGCGATGCGACAGGCAGAATTGATACTGACAGCAATGTTGCATTGGGGACCGGGCAGGTCAACGTGGCCTCCATCATAAAGGCAGCAAAAAAATCATCGATTCAGTACTACTACATCGAAGACGAAAGCAACAAGGTAAAGGAGCAGGTGCCTGTAAGCTTAACTTATCTGAAAAGTTTATAACTAACGCTCCTAGCTGAAACACGAACGTCAATGGTATTCATAACATTGACGTTTTTTTATTGTTTATCGAAGATGGACTTAACAACCCAGGTAGCCTGGCTTTTCCTACTTGCTATCCCTGTAGCATGTATAGCGTGGACAGTTACTCACGAAGAAGTTTTTCGTGAGCCGCGCGACTATTGTGTCAAGCGCTCTGAGACTTCTAAAACGATTGCAACAAGAAAATTTTTCTATCTTTTTACCTGTGAATATTGTTTTAGTCACTATGTAACAATTTTTATTCTCGTCATCACCGACTACAAACTTCTAATGCATAACTGGGCCGGCTATGTCATTGCAGGTTTTTCGCTCGTTTGGGTTGCTAATTTCTACATGAGCCTGTATGCATTCATACGCATCGACATCAAGAAGGAAAGAATTCTTGCTAAAAAAGAGGAAGAGAAGCTGAAATAAATTCACCAGCGACGCGTCAAAAACATTGCATACCTTGCAATCTTATTTTCGATTTACTTGTTGATTACCGCATGAGTTGCACAGGATGAATAATCAAAAGCATTACGTTGCCGGAGTCGCTGCATTTGTCGTTTGGGGTTTCTTCTCTATTCCATTGCGCGCCCTGCAAAACTATACCGCGGGAGAAATTTTGTATTTCAGAATTTTGTTTTCAGCCATTACTTTGCTCCTGATAATCTTACTTTTCAAGCGACGCGACCTTCGTCACGAATGGAGCTTGCTCGTCAATTTACCTCGTCCTAAAAAAAATGCAGCCATTTTACTTACACTGGCAGGAGGCGCACTGTTGTGCGTGAATTGGCTTACGTTCATCTATATTGTCAACGCTATAAATGTAAAAACAGCGTCTTTTGCGTATCTCATTTGTCCGGTCATAACAGCTGTGCTGGGTTATGTATTGATAAAAGAGAAGCTTACAACGTTGCAGTGGTGTGCAGTCGCGTTATGCGCCGTTAGCTGTATTTTGATTGGAATAAGTTCGGCCCTGGAATTGGGCTACAGTTTTTTGACGGCCTTCACGTATGCGTTATACTTAATAACCCAGCGGAAAAATCAGGGATTCGACAGGATCATTACCCTGGCGATCCAGATATTGTTTTCATTTTTTCTGCTCAATCTTGTATTTGGATACCTCGTTGAGTCTACGCCTACCGATGGAAAATTTTATGGCATCATTGTGATAATCGCCGTAATATTTACAGTGCTTCCTCTTTTTCTAAACCTTTTTGCATTGAATAAAATTAATTCTGCTACCATCGGAATATTAATGTACATCAATCCGATATTTAATTTTACGATAGCATTTTTGATTTTTAACGAGCAGATAAATTTCTTACAAGTGATTGGGTATTCTATTATAATTCTGGCTCTGATCGTGTTTAACTATCAAAATTTCAGAAAGCTTCAGACAGTTGTAAATGCAAGGAGAGTCGGATAGTTTCTTTATTTCTACCTCGCATTCAATAAGCAAAATTTTATTTTTGAAAATTCATCAGATCGATCATTAGATTAAAAGCATCCATCGACGAGGGATTGTTTAATTTCAGTGGCTTTACGATATACCCCGAAACTCCTAATTCTTTGGCGGCTGTCCGGTCAATTTTTTCGTCCGATGTTGTTATTATAAAGCATTTTAAATCTTTCCATTCCTCCATTTTCCGAACGGCGCTTAGAAACTCAAGGCCGTTCATTTTAGGCATGTTAATATCGATGAGTGCTATATCCGGACTTGCTTCGGCAGACCTTTCCTTATCATTTAATATTCGAAGAGCATCCTCGCCATTTTTTGCAATCATCATGTTGTTCAAAATATGCATTTTGTCAAGCGTCCGCTTCACATCGATGATATCAAGCTGGTCATCTTCAACCAGCAGAATGTTCACGACTTTTTCCATAAAAAATTATTTAGGCCAGGTGAATGAAAATATTGCGCCCTTTCCGGCATCAGAAATAATATTAATCTTTTGATTTCTGTCATCCAAGATTTTCTTGACAATTGCCAAACCAACGCCGGTGCTTTCAACTGTGTCACGCTCTTGTAGGGTTTGAAAAATGAGGAAAATCTTATTATGATAATTTTTTCCAATCCCCGGGCCATTGTCTTCGACAAAAAATTCATGGCAAGAAAAATGTTCCTGGTGATACACTTTAATCAATCCATTGCGCTTGTCATGGTGCTTTATGGCATTGCCAATGAGATTTGTAAATACCTGGAGCAGTGGAACTTTTTCTGTAAACAGCTTCGGGAGTTTCGAGGCAATGACGACTTTCATTCCCGATTTTGTTATTAGTGCCTCGCTAATTTCATCGACTAACTGATTTACATCTACTTCCTCTTTTTCTTGCCTGTCCTTCCCGATCCTCGCGTAGGACAGAATCCCATGTATCAGATTTTCAGTTCTGACGAGACGTCCTTTGATGATTTGAATATACTCCGTCAATTTTGGAGAGATTTCGGTGGCATGATCTTCTTCGATCCAGGATACTACGTTGTCAATGCCTCGAAGCGGGGCCTTGAGGTCGTGCGAGACAATGTGAGCAAATTGGTCGAGTTCCTGATTCTTACGTTTTAAAAGTGTAATATTTTCTTTCAGTACATGCGCCATATGATTCAGCGATCGCGCCAGCAAACTGAGTTCATCCCTTCCAGATTCCTTGATATGTACTTCATAGTTTCCTGCCGCAATTTCATTCGCCATTTTTACCATACCCATGATGCGTATGTAAATCCGATATGCAAGAAATATTGAAATAATCGAACCGACAAATATCGATAATGAAGTCAATGCAAAAGATATGGCGCGCGTTCGACGAACTGAATTGTCTAGGACAATGGTCCGGATATCCCGGCTGTTGTATTCATTGTTAATAAATACCCTGATTTTTTCCTGCAGTTGTCGGTTTAAGTAACGCTCCGTTCCGGTGGTAAGTTTTTGGCGATATAATTTATTAAAGCTCACGAGGCTACTATCGGAATTTCCCGCTAATTTTTTTGCAGCGATTAAAGGGGTTGAGAAATTGTCGAGCCAATTTTCATTGGTCGCGCGAATTTCTCCCAAAAGTGCCAACTGCGACGTATTACCAGGAATCAGGGACGATAACTCCGCCAGAATGGTTTCATTTTCGGTTTTGGCGGAATCATACGCCTGGATAAAATAATTTTCCCCAGTAAACAAATAACCACGAAGTCCGCTGATCATGTTCAAAATGTTTCGCTGAAAACGGTTGCTGTTTCTGATGATGGTGGTTGATTCATCAACCCATTTAGAATTTTCGCTTACTTCTTCGGACTGCTTGAAATTGATGTAAGTAGTAAAAGAGAAGAGAAGAAGGATAAATAGGAAACTAAAGAAAATGAGATAGGAAATTTTCATCGGCTATGTTGTCGGACAATACGCCAATGGTTTTTCAGGTATTGTCCAAGTTTGGTTTTTTTGAGGTTTGGCTTTTCGGATATGTTTAACAAATGCCTCTAAATAAGGTTATTGTCGTCCGAAAAACATACTTCAAGGTAGTAAAATTGCGTTTTAGTAGGTTCTCCAGGGCATGAATAATACCCCCTAAAGACTTTTCCAGTTGTTTGCACGTTTTTTCTTACATAGGCGTTTTGTGAGAGGTTCGTCGCGTAGTTTATTTACCCATTATTTCCGAATTTCAAGGTTTTAACTTAAGTGAACAGAATTAAGGTATTAGTACTTATTTCTTTTGTTTTTTCGGCCTTTTTGGTGTCGGCTCAAGAGAACTCTGCTACCCCTGTCAGCTTTCCCGATAGCGTACGAATTGTACTGGAAAAAACCCGGAAAGCTGATGCGGGCGCCGTCAGCGCATCGTTTGCGACTGCCTGGGGAAGTTTGCGCGTTGACCAGCAGGTCGTAATTCAAAAGCAGGTATGGCGGATGAGGAAGAAAAAATATCCCATTCGTCCGCAACTGGTTAATTATTTTGGAGCGATCGCAAACGCCGTTAATATTGAAAAAGCTGATCCCTCTACCATCTCAGATTTTCTTCGTGTAGCCGGTCTGGTAATTGATTCTGAACCAGCGGCTAAAGCCGCCAATTTTTTTA
>DASQTN010000465.1:0-3828 GCA_035641895.1 Chryseolinea sp.
AGAAATGCCAGAAGGGAATTGAATTCCTCTATCCATTCACGCTAATAAAAATGTGGATTTGAATTACGACTTCGCCTATTCCGTTTGTCCCTGTTCTTTTTGATATACCTCCTGTTGTTTTTTGATAAGAAAATGGTGAATAGCTTTTGCATCTTCTTCGCTCAGCGAATTGCTAAAGTTCGCCATTCCATTTTGCGACAGAATACCCTTTAAAAGAATATCATTAAACAACATGTGTTTGGCTTCTGACAGCTTAGCCAAGTCGGGATGTTGCGAGAGATGACGATCGCCGAACTTTCCATGGCATATATCACAATAGAAGTTATAAAGATAGGCTCCTCTCTCTAGTATTGACTCGTTGACTTTTATGTCGGGCGGGGCGGGTGTTTTTATGGGTTTTACTTTTGGCGGTAACGGCGTTTCGCCACCACCTAGCTTGAAAGCGATGATCCGGCCTTTGTTCTCATACTGGTAGATGACTCCATCGGGTAGGTAGCCACTGGTTTCGGCGCCACCATAACCAGCCATGACGGCGACGTATTGCTCGCCGTCTATGCTGTACGTTGTGGGTGCCGCCATGATCCCGTTTCCCGTAAATATCGATTTGAGTTTTTCTCCAGTTTTCGCATTATGTACATTGAAATAGCCGGTTCGTGTTCCCTGGAATACCAATTCAGCCGTTGACATAACTCCGCCATCCGGACCGCCGTCGGGAAATTTCCATGCTTCCTGTTGTTTGATTGGATCCCACGCCAGCAAACTCTCCGAGCGAATAGTGTCTTCCGATTTCGTCACCTGGTCAAGAACGTGCTTACTGAATTTATACATCTCCGCATAATCAAGATTCGTATTATCTACATCGGGCAGCCATTCATAAGAGTCGAAAGTTTTAAATACTTGAGGCACTGAACGCTCTGGAATGTAGACCAACCCTGTGGCTGGATTATAGGCCATCGGTTGCCAAACATGTCCACCACCCAAAAAGGGCACGACGAGTTTTGGCTTGTCCTTGTACCACTGCCCCTGTTCCGTCAATACAGGTCTCCCGGTCTTTAAGTCTACATGACTAGCCCAATTGACTCTGGTATATTTTCCTGCAGAGATAAGTTGTCCTGTCGCACGATCAAGCATATAAAAAAAACCATTCTTTGGTGCCTGCATTAAGACTTTTCGAGGTGCGCCATTTATCTCCACATCTGCTAATATTATATTTTGTGTAGCGGTATAATCCCAAATCTCACCAGGTGTCGTCTGATAATGCCAAACCAATTTTCCATTGTCGGGATTGATGGCGAGAATCGAAGCAAGAAACAAATTATCGCCACCGCTTGGACTTCGAAACCAGATCGGGTACGGCGCTGCATTTCCGGTCCCGACGTAAAGCAAGTTTAGCTCAGCATCGTAAGCAGATTCACCCCAGACCGTTCCGCCGCCGCCACTTTGCCAATGAGATTTTGCATCCCACGTCTTCGCTGCCATTTCCATTTCAGGGCTTTCATACCCATTTGCAGGATCACCCGGCACAATAAAAAAGCGCCATTTTTCTTCCCCAGTTTTTAAATCATAGGCTGTGACGTAACCTCTAACGCCAAATTCAGAACCGGAATTTCCAATCATTACGATGCTGCCCGCTACCTGCGGAGGACTGGTAATGGTATAAGCTTTTTTTCGATCCGTAAACGTGTCGGCGCTCCATAGTACTTTACCATCCTGGGCATCCAGACAAACCAGAAATCCGTCCAGCGTTCCCACGTAAACTTTTCCTTCCCATACGGCTACACCGCGGTTTACAACATCACAACACGATCGGCGGACGTAAGAAGGATCTACTTTTGGTTTGTAGGTCCAAAGCTCTTTTCCGGTTTTACCATCGAGCGCATAAACAGCTCCCCATGCGCCGGACGTATACATAATTCCATCCACAACAATTGGTGTCGCCTCCAGGCCACGCGGCACGTTACCGATATAGGTGCTAGCGTCGTACTCCCAGGCATAACCCAGATCTTTAACATTCTGAAGATTGATTTTGTCCAGCGGCGAATAATGCTGCATGTCCTGATTGCCACCTGTGGTTAGCCAATCAGCTGCATCGCGATTTTGCAAGCGATCATTATCAACCCATCCCTTGGGTTTTGGATCTTGGCAACCAATTACAACAATGAAAAAGACGAGGAAGTATATATTGTGTTTCAAAAGGTATCGTGTTGGGTTTAGTGAAGATAATATAATATTTATAGGTTGTCCAAGCTTGTGACACGGATATCATGTTATCGATTGAGATAACATTAGTTGCTATGGTGTCGGGAATTCGCGGAGTTCTTCGCCGATGTTTGTTTTCTTCAGCAACGTGCTCACGCTCGACAAGTAGCCAAAGACCCAGCGTGCCACATTTGAAACATTTGTAGAACATCTTCTTAGAAACCGGACGGAAATTTCCGTGATCAATTGAAACATATCTACTTGTGCAGGCTTGTTGGGGGGAAGAACACCCGACAAGGGGCGGTGTGCGCAGGTCTTTTAGAAGACGAAGAAATCAATTTACCAAATTCTTTAAATATCCTCTACTATTGCCGCTTGCCGAACCGGCGCCAGGTTGGTGTTTTTCGCCAACATGCTCATGCTCGTCAAGTATCATATTAGCCCCTACCATCGTCTATAAAACGTATTCTTATCTTTGAATATGGACAACATTGTGTTCTATAAAATTGCTAATTACTTTTTCTTTATTTTTCATGTCATCCTGATCTTTTTCAACCTCTTTGGATGGATTCCAAAAAATTTCCGAAAGTGGAATCTGATATCATTGTGCCTCACAGCATTCTCTTGGTTTGTCCTTGGTATTTTTTATGGATTTGGATATTGCTTTCTCACCGACTGGCATTGGGAGATCCGTGAAAAATTAGGTTACTCAAACGAAAGCAATTCATACATACATTTTCTTATCGCAGAAATTACTGGCATATCACTGGATGAAAATCTCGTAGATACTTTTACAGTGATCTTCTTTTTTCTAGCTTTTGTAATAAGCATCTATAAAAACATACGGAACGGTAGAAAGTGAAAAGCGCAGGGCCGTCGATAAGGTCGTGCTGAAGGGGCTCATATTCGTAACGGTAGAACAAGGCAGTACCCGAATTTTTAATCTTTCAATCTTTCAATTTTCCAATCTTTCTAAATTTCTTATCTTCAAGAAAACAATCCCTAAACGATGGCAACTTACCAACTCAGCGTCAACGGCGAAAACCGGAACGTGGAAGCTGTTCCCAATACTCCTCTCCTATGGGTGCTTCGCGAAAACCTCGGTCTGACCGGAACAAAATATGGATGTGGCGTGGCGCAATGTGGCGCCTGCACTGTGCATTTGGATGGAACACCAATCCGTTCGTGCTCTACACCTGTCTCGACCATAGGAAACAAAAAAATAACGACCATTGAAGGGCTTGCTTCAGGAGATGCCCTTCATCCCGTTCAGGAAGCCTGGATGCAGGAGAACGTTCCCCAGTGTGGCTATTGCCAGTCGGGACAAATTATGTCGGCGGTTGCATTAATTGAAAAGAATCCAACGCCCAGCGATAGTGATATTGAAGCTGCCATGTCAGGAAATATTTGCCGGTGTGGTACTTATGAAAGAATCCGAAAAGCAATTAAAAGAGCCTCTAACACCGCAGCGAAATGAAAACAGATTTAAAAGAATCAGCCATCTTCAAAGTCAGCCGCCGCGACTTCCTGAAATCAACTTCAATGAGTATGTCCGGACTATTGCTGGGTATTAGCTTCAGCTGTTCCGACACTTCGAAGAAGCTCACAGGCAACCCTGACTATGTATTT
>DASQTN010000466.1:0-4487 GCA_035641895.1 Chryseolinea sp.
CGTAAAACTTCTTGAAAAGTTGTCGGAGACGTTCGAGGTTGTAGTTTATTCTCAATCGGCTCCCTACCACGATTTCAATGTCTCATTCTTTCAAATACGCTCCGCTTCTCACAACGTTAAGAATAGGCTTTTACGGTGGCTTTATCTAGTTAGATATTTCGTTCACGATCACAGGGGGCGAAAATTTCAACTGCTTTTTGCTTTTTGGGGCTACCCCACAGGTGTGCTGGTGACATGCCTTCAGAAGATAATGAAGTTGCCTGGCGTGGTCTATTTACAAGGGAGTGATGCTGCTGGAATTCCTTCGGTGGACTTCGGTGTTTTGCATAAACCATTTCAACGATTTCTAGCAAAATGGGCGTACCGGGAAACATCACGACTTCTTTGCATGACGAAATTTCAACAGGATTCACTATTGAAGCACGGGATCAGTCGAGCGGTTTATATTATTCCGTGTGGCGTGGACCTTTCCATGTTTAAGTTTAGATTGAAGATCCCCGGCTCCGTCCTACAAATTATACATGTCGGGCATCTCAATCGGGTAAAAGATCAAGGTACTTTATTAAGAGCGTTTGCAATACTCATCAAGCAACAGCCAAGCAGACTGAGAATATTTGGCGTGGATTGCCTGGGTGGACAATTGCAAAAGCTATGTCGCGAACTGAACATAGAAAAGCATGTACAGTTCCTTGACATGCTTCCACATGTTGAAATGCCAGCTCAATATGGATCGGCGGATATAATATTCCACACATCGTTGTCGGAAGGCCAGTGTATGGCATTGACTGAAGCGGCAGCTTCCGGTGTGCTATTGGCCGGAACTCGGGTAGGTCTTTTGTATGATCTTGGCGATGGCTATGGCATAACAGTAGAGCCAGGTGATTATAAAAATTTGGCAGAAAAAACGATTTCTATACTGAATAAACCTGAAGAGCTGAAAACCAAAATCGAACTTGCCAGGAGGTGGTCCGAGGATCATGATCTTCGATGGACGGTTTCCCAACTAACGGAACTTCTCCATTCCTTGTAACCTATTTAGTTAACAGGTAAAATTATATTCTGTGTATTTTTAGTCCTATGGTGAACATGGTTGCTAATCGGCTGCGCGCAATCAACGCGGAATATTATCCGCAGCATGTATTCTTTGCACCCAAGTGGCTTGTCTTAGGTGTAAATAATACCTGCAATCTGCATTGTAAAATGTGCGACGTCGGAGTGAGTTACACTCAAAGCAATTTCTTTGAGAATTTGATGGGGAGCAAACCTACTCACATGCCATTGGATTTATTCAAAAAAATCGTTGATCAGGCGGCACGTTATTTTCCGGGAATAAAACTGGGATATGCTTTCACTGAACCCCTGATGTATATTTATTTAAAAGAGTCGTTGCAATACGTAAAAGAAAAAAATTTATTTGCATCACTCACTACCAATGCATTGGGTTTGAAAAAATGGGCTCCCATTTTAGACCAAACGGGTCTCAATGAAATTAATATTTCGCTCGATGGTCCCCCCGCCATTCACAATTACGTTCGTGGTAATGAGCATTCTTTTTCAAAAGCAGTGGAGGGCATTGAAGCGTTAACCTCACGCGGCAGCAAGATCGATATCAATATCTATTGCGTGATCACTGAATGGAATGTGGGAAAGTTGGAGGAATTTCTTGGATGCTTAGGTTCATTTAAATTGAAACGAGTTGGGTTGATGCATTCTAATTTTACTTCTCATCATATCGCTGCTCAGCACAATGAAATTTTCGGAGGTCTCTACCCAGCAACGGCTTCGAACGTTACCGATACGAAAAATGAATTTATTGATACTAATAACTTGTGGAGAGAAATTCAGGAAGTCAAAGGTAAACGCTGGAACTTTCAGGTGAATTTTTTTCCTGAAATTGAGTCAGCAGAGAAGTTGAAGCAGTATTACCTGAACCCAGAAATTTTTATCGGTAAAAAATGTATGGATATTTTTTCCGACATGATGATAAAGTCGAACGGTGATGTTATTCCAGCACATGGACGATGTTATAACCTGAAAATTGGAAATATGTATGAAGATAACCTGAAAGACATTTGGAATTCTTCGGTGATTACACAATTCAGAAAAACGGTGATACGACATGGCGGATTACTTCCCGCGTGCTCGCGCTGCTGCAGTAGTTTTGCCAAATAACTTCTTTAAAAAGGTCTGTAGCAATCTGATCCAGCCACGATGGCTAAATGGGCGAAGAGCAGTGTATTTTAGAAAATAATCAAAGGACTTTTTATGATCGTCCTTCTTTAAACAAATAAGGCCAAGTTTATAATAGCGGGCAGAAGCAAGGGCGTGGTATTGTTTTTTGGAAAGGGCTTTTTGTGCGAAAAAATTTCCGACGATTTTTAAGTCTTCCAGGTACGCTATTTCTTTATATTTTAACGACATTCCCGAGTCGTGCTTTCGAATGGCGACCAACCGTTCATTGGAAAAACCTCCTCTGAACCTGAGGGCCATTCTGTAAGCAAAGTCAACATCTGCGCCACTTCTAAAACTTTCATTAAACATTTCAATTCCACCGAAGACTTCTTTTTTTACAAGAAAGGACTGCATATAACTTACTAACCGCTGCTCAAAAATCAAAGGCAGGAATAGGTCTCCGACAAAAGGTTTTCCGACAGTCGGCGGCTGCACGGTTACGGATTCGCCAAAATGTGAGACGTTGCTTAACGTGAAGTGAATATCGTATTTATCAAAAAAATCAAGCTGCAAGGCAAGCTTATCTTTTCTCCAGAGGTCGTCAGAATCAAGGAAGGCGATATAATTTCCCCGGGCTATTTTTATTCCGTAATTCCGAACTTTCCCTAATAGTCCGCAGTGCGCTAATTTATAATAATGGATTTTAGGGTTTTTAATTCTTTGAACTACTTGTTCAGTATTGTCATCTGACCCATCATCTACGATAATAAGTTCCCAATCATCAAAAGTTTGATCAAGTACACTTTTGATCGATTCCTCAATCAGGTGTGCTCGATTGTAGGTGGGAATTACGACTGATACAAGTGGCGTTGGATTCAAATATCAATTATTTAATTTTAGTATAAGAGGAATAGCTATTGTCTCTTCATATGTAAAAACGATTGGGATTCATTTGACAGGTAGCACACTATGGGAATTATAAATCCCTATTTCAAAGTAGTCGAGTATACTTTGAACGTCCGAAATTTCATCCAAAGATATTTCCTGTTGCCATTTGGTTAATTGAGCCATTGGGTCGGCCTTTAGTTGCTTTGAAAAATCACTTTGACTTGGTTTTCTAAGATCGAGCGAATCGATATGAAGATCAAGTTTCCATGAAGAGATGATCTTCCTTAGCTCCTCCTTGGGATTTACTAATAAGTCTTCGTAAAAAATAACAATTAAGGTCCCTTTTTGATTTTGAAAGTCAAGGATGTATTTGTGATACAGACACCACATGGCAACTAATCTTGCCAACTCACTGTTAAGTCCATTAATGAATGCTTGATATTCTTCGTGTCGTGAAGGATATATGCACTTAAAGACCGACGACGACATCATTTCTTTTTTTATATCAAGAGCACCTTTCATTTGAGACAATGTCATAGCTATTGGATGTCGAATGATAAAAACGGGTTTATAAGCGAAAGAAAAAATATCGGTTATCCAGGGCAGTAATAACGTGCCTCGAACAAATTTAGTTAGCGTATTACTGCTGGAGAGAATGCTGGTGAGAGTTGCATAATTCATAGTCCAGCTATTAATTTTTTTTAAAGTCAGGACGTCAATTATGAATTTTTCTAATAAGGAGCTTTTGTTACCCGGATTCTCAAATATTCTTGTCTCATTTTTCAGATTAACCGGCACTACTCCATGTCGAGGATTCAACGGCTCCCATATAACGATGCATTTTTTGTAATTTGAAAGCAGTTCCATCAACCACGTTGTACCGCTTCTAGGTTCACCAAAAATCATCATGCTTTTGTCCAATGGATATGATTTGAACAAGCAAACGAACTTGGTAAGCGCTATTGTGCCATAACTAACGAGTTTATATTTGACTTTGTTAAACAGAGACATAAAGTTTAAGACATTCAATCATGGGTAACTTCTACTTCTTTCATTGCACTTTTCTCAAGATGAAAAATGCTATCAAAGAAATTTGCCTGTATTTTGTGAGTTACCATAATGATTGTTTTATTCTTTCGGGAAATGTAATTCAGCAAATCAAGAATGTCTGATTCTAATGAGGAGTGTACTTGGTTGGTCGCTTCATCAAATAACAAAATTTCAACGTCAGCATATAAAGCGCGCGCTATAGCGATACGTTGCCGTTGACCGCCGGAAAGTTTTGAACCGCGCTCGCCGATTCGTGAGTCAATTCCGCCGGGCAATTGCCTGACAACGTCATTTAAATCAAGGTCATCAATTATTTGTAAGACTTTGTTTCGATTAATTTCATTTGGCGAAATACCAAAGGCAATGTTCTCACTTAA
>DASQTN010000467.1:0-2813 GCA_035641895.1 Chryseolinea sp.
CTTTGCCGACAAGCTCGCCAACAGCACCGGGCCACGCTATTTTGGATTTGTTACCGGTGGTTCTACCCCAGCGTCAGTTGCTGGAGATTGGCTGGTGAGTGCTTATGATCAGAATGCCTGCGGCAGCAACGATTCCATTGCTCCACAGATCGAACGCCAAACTATTCACTTCTTCAAAGAACTTTTTGGACTAGACCCGGAGTACTTCGGATCATTTGTAACAGGCGCGACACTCGCTAATTTTACAAGCCTTGCACTGGCCAGACAATGGGTGGGCGAACAACGAGGCATTGATTTCAGTAATGAAGGACTCACAGGTCCGCCTCTAAAAGTCCTCAGCGCTACGGCACATTCTAGTATTTTGAAATCATTGTCAATGGTGGGTATCGGACGAAAATCCCTTATCAAATTAGAAACCTTGCCTGAACGCGAAGCAGTCGATATAAAATCCCTTGAGAAGACGTTAAGAGAAAATCCCGAGCCGTTGATCGTGGTGGCCAACGCAGGCACGGTTAATACCGTTGACTTCGATGACCTGGAAGCAATTGGCGCATTGAAAACAAAATACAACTTCTGGCTACACGTCGATGCCGCTTTTGGAGGATTCGCTGCCTGTTCGGAAAAATATTCACACCTGGTAAAAGGAATGAATCACGCAGATAGTATTACCATCGATGCACATAAATGGCTGAATGTACCTTACGACGCAGCGATGCAATTCACCCGGCATAAAGATATTCAGCTTCGTGTATTTCAAAACAGTGCCGCATACCTCACAGACGCAGAAAAAAGCCTGGACTATTTTCATTACACCCCGGAAAATTCTCGAAGGTTCAGGGCCTTGCCCGCATGGTTTACACTTGTAGCTTATGGAAAAGAAGGCCACCGCGAAATTGTTGAGCGAAACTGCGATGTCGCACAATACTTTGGAGAGCTAATAAAGTCATCTGAAGATTTCAAATTGCTCGCACCAGTAAACATGAATGTCGTTTGTTTTACGCTGAAGGATGAAAACCTCACCGCCGACGTTATTAGAAAGTTTCTAGAAGCAGTTCGCGACGACGGTCGCGTGTTTTTCACACCGACCGTTCTTCGGGGAGTTCCCGCCATACGAGCCGCAATTTCAAACTGGCTTACAAAGCGTGACGATATCGATTTAGCATTCGAAGTGATAAACACCGTCAATAAAAAACTCAAACACGTTCAACCGGCTTAAATTTACCTTTGGATTATCCTATTCCTCGAGTGCACGATAAATTCGAAGCGAGGAAAGGAAAACTAAAAGATAATGTCGAAATTTACCCCTTAATAGAATCATTGTTATGATATCCACCACACGACCTACATTCGCTTTAGAGCGAACTACTAAATCCAGAATTAAAGATGTTGATTTCAACAACATTGAGTTCGGAAAATATATTTCAGACCACATGCTTGTGGCCGATTTCCTCGACAACAAATGGCAGACACCAGAAATTGTTCCTTTCCAAGATATTCCAATGTCTCCGGCTATGCTCTCGCTGCATTATGGACAATCTGTGTTCGAAGGAATGAAAGCTTTCAAAAATAAGGATGGTGATCTATGTATCTTCCGTCCCCAAAAGCACGGAGAACGGTTGAACAAATCTTTGGCAAGGATGTGTATGCCCGAAATTCCTGAAGAACTTTTTATTCAGAGTTTGCATGCGATTGTCGAAACGGATAAAGCATGGATTCCCACCAGCGAAGGCGCTTCTCTATATATTCGTCCGTTTGTATTCGCATTTGAGCCGAGATTGGGAGTTAAGATTGCAGATCACTTTAAGTTTATTATTCTGACTAGCCCGGCAGGGGCTTACTTCAGCAAACCTACCAGGTTAAAAGTTGAAAAGACCTTTGTACGTGCTGCAGAAGGAGGAACAGGCTTTGCAAAGTGTTCCGGAAATTACGGCGGGGCGTTCTATCCTACACAACTAGCAAGGCAGCAAGGCTTCGATCAGGTGTTGTGGACAGACGCGAAAGAACACAAGTACATCGATGAGGCCGGCGTCATGAATGTTATGTTCGTCATCAATGGAAAGTTAGTAACGCCCAAGCTTACTTCGGCACTGCTAGACGGTGTGACGAGAGACAGCATCTTAAAACTTGCACCAGGACTTGGCATAACGGTGGAAGAACGACGTGTGAGTGTAGACGAAATTGAAGAAGCATTTAGAAAGGGGACTATAACAGAAGCATTCGGATCGGGTACAGCAGCCGTTGTATCGCCAATTGCTACGATCAATATCGAAGGCGTTGACTATAATCTACCTGAGGCTGGCCCTGATAGTTTTCAGCAACGCGCCAAACAAAAATTAAGCAACATCCGTTATGGACATGAAGCCGATGTTCACGGGTGGAACTACCTTATTAACGTTTGAAGTTCGAAGTTTCAGGTTCGAGGTTGATCGAAGTTTCGAGTTTAAAGTTTCGAGTTGTACGCTTCATCCTTGTGCTCAGCATTCAACGAAATTACTTAATTTAACAGTTGCGTCTTCTTGTGATTCAACTTGAAACTTCAAACCAGAAACTTGAAACTAACCCCCATGAGAGCCGTTTTTTTCAAAGGCAAAGATCAGCCCTTAGTCGTACAACAAATAAAAAAATTCAGGCCTGTGAAGGACCAGGTATTGATCCGCCTGCATAACGCAGCTATCAATCACCGTGATCTTTGGACGTGGCGGGAGCAAAATCTGCCAGCATCAGACGGTATTATCCTCGGTTCTGATGGTAGTGGTATTATTGAGGATGTGGGTGAAGATGCAGATACGTTGCTTATCGGATCGGAAGTCATC
>DASQTN010000468.1:0-8240 GCA_035641895.1 Chryseolinea sp.
TAACTAACGCATGGGTAATACGCTCTTCAACGGTTCCTTTTCTCCATTCGCCTTCCGTTTCCTTTTTCTTTGCAGATCCTTTCACAGTTTCTGCAAACTCGAGTAACCGCTCGGTCGCATCATCCCTCCTGTTCAGTAAAACATCTTCAACCCGCTCTAGTAAATTTTTATCGATATCGTCGTAGACTTCGAGCATGGCAGGGTTTACAATTCCCATATCCATGCCTGCCTTGATGGCATGATATAAGAACGCAGTGTGCATCGCTTCTCTTACCTTTTGATTGCCTCTGAAGCTGAACGACACATTGCTCACGCCGCCACTAACGTGCGCATTTGGAAGATTTTCGCGGATCCATTTTGTAGCCCGGAAAAAGTCGATCGCATAATTCCGATGTTCTTCAATGCCGGTCGCTACTGGAAAAATATTTGGATCGAAAATGATGTCCTCAGGAGCGAACTTGACTTCATCTACGAGAATATCATAAGCACGTTTACAAATCGATATTCTGCGTTCGTATGTGTCGGCCTGTCCGTCCTCATCAAATGCCATAACCACAACGGCAGCCCCATACCTTTTCACTAATTTCGCCTGGCGGACAAATTCATCAACGCCACCCTTCATGCTGATCGAATTAACAATTCCCTTTCCCTGCAGGCATTTAAGGCCTGCTTCTATGACATGCCACTTGGATGAATCCACCATGACTGGCACGCGAGCAATCTCAGGTTCAGAAGCCATCAGGTTCAGAAATTTTACCATCGCGGCTTCCGAATCGATCATGCCTTCGTCCATATTCACGTCGATAACCTGGGCACCGCCCCGTACCTGATCGAGGGCCACCGCCAACGCTTCATCAAACTTATCCTCTTTGATAAGCTTTAAAAACTTAGCGGAGCCAGTGACATTAGTCCGTTCTCCAATATTTACAAAATTCGATTGCTTAGTGATTTCAACAGCTTCAAGGCCGCTTAAGAATAAATTTCTGGTTGTTTTCATATTTTGGTCCACAGTCGATCCTCAGACTGCACACAATAATTATTGTTGAATACTTGATTGAATGACGTGATGACTAAATTTTTTACTGACTTAATTGGATAAGCTACGGGACAATTCAACTTACGGCTGACAATATATTATCTGCAGTTGCCAATACTCTCGGTTGATATTTCGCTGCTAAATGTGCTATGACTTTGATATGCTCTGGTGTCGTACCGCAGCAGCCTCCGACCATGTTGACCAACCCTTCTTTCAGGAACTCCTCAATCTGTGCGCCCATTTGTTCAGGTGTCTCGTCGTATTGTCCAAATTCATTCGGCAGACCGGCGTTTGGATATGCACTTACAAAAAACGGCGCTTTTTCACTGAGTACTTGCAGATAAGGACGAAGCATCGACGCACCGAGGGCGCAATTCAAGCCAACACTCAGCAATGGCACATGTGAAACTGAAATCAAAAATGCCTCAGTGGTCTGGCCAGATAACGTTCTTCCACTCGCATCGGTAATAGTACCAGAAACCATTACAGGTATACTCTTGCCATTCTCTTCAAACAATTCCTGGATGGCGAACAAAGCTGCTTTAACATTTAAGGTATCAATAATGGTTTCCAACAACAAAAGATCTGCGCCGCCGTCAAGCAACGCCTGGGCCTGTTGTTTGAAGGCTTCTTTGAGCTGATCAAATGTTATAGCCCGATATCCCGGATTATTAACGTCTGGAGAAAGTGACGCCGTTTTATTGGTGGGGCCCATCGCTCCCGCAACAAATCTTGGCTTGTGTGGCTCTCGCCGCGTAAATTCCTCCGCCACCTCTTTGGCTAGCTTAGCGGACAAGAAGTTTATGTCGTAAACAGCATCCTCCAGGTGATAGTCAGCCTGCGCTATCGTTGTTCCGCTAAATGTGTTTGTTTCTACAATATCAGCTCCAGCCTCGAAGTATTGGTAGTGAATTTCCTTTATGATATCCGGGCGCGTGATAGAAAGAAGGTCATTATTCCCCTTCAAAGGATACTGATGGTCCTTAAAACGTTCACCGCGAAAATCTTCCTCAGTCAATGTGTGTCGCTGAATCATGGTACCCATCGCACCGTCGATTACAAGAATTCTCTGCTTAAGTAGTTCTTCAATTTTCATAGACTCTCTTATTTATGATGTGCTTCCAGAGAGCCCGGTGGTGGGGTTTACTTATCTTTTTCGCCATCGCGAATGGGATTTAGCACAACACCCCTTCGAAGGGATAGGATGCTAAGACGTCGTCGGGCCCAAACCCTCGGTCTTTCTGGATAAGCTTCACAAATAAAACTAATAGATGTGAAATATAAAAATGGGAACCCTGACCAAACACTGCTGGCCAATGTTTTAGCACCAGCAAGATCGGTGCAAACGTATTCGCTATTCGGAAAGTCAAGCTGTCATAGTCTTACGAAAGTTTGCATAAACTTTAATAGTTTTGCGTGACCCAGGAACTTATTCAAACACCTGGCATACTTAATTGTTAAGACGCTATTGAAACTTGCAGCAATAGACATCGGCTCAAACGCAATCCGCTTTCAGATCTCTACGGTACTTGACAATGCCCCTCAAGTGCTATTTAAAAAATTAGAATATGTCCGGTTCCCGCTTCGATTAGGACATGACGTGTTTAGCACCGGACGAATTAGTAGCAAGAGCGCGGAAAAATTTAAGAAGCTGATGAAAGCATTTCGGCTACTTATTGAATTGTATGAAGTAGATGACTACATGTTCTGCGCAACGTCTGCTATGCGTGAGTCGGAAAATGGTGCCGACCTTGTTGCCGCAGTTCAAGAGGAAATTGGCATTTTCATCAATATCATCGACGGCAACAGAGAAGCTGAATTTATTAATCGTGCCATAACCTCCTATTTATCAACAAAAACGTATCTGCATATCGACGTTGGTGGTGGAAGCACGGAACTCAATCTCTATTTCAACGGCAAAAAAATTAGGACAAGGTCGTTTAAAGTCGGATCCGTTCGCGTGCTGGAGCACAACGATTCCCCTATCATGTGGCAGGACATGGAGCATTGGGTGAAAGAGAATATAAAAAAGAGTTACGGGAAAGTAACGGCTGTAGGCACAGGTGGTAACATTAGTAAAATTTTTGACCTCGCCTTATCTAAACCTGGCAAAACGATTTCGATCAAGAAAGTAAAACAAATCAGGGACATGATCGACAGTTATTCCATTGACGAAAGGATTTACAAGCTGCAAATGAATCCTGATCGTGCGGATGTCATCATACCTGCGAGTAATATTTACCTCAAGGTGATGGAGTGGGCACGCGCCACCAGCATATTAGTGCCGGAAGTGGGATTGAAAGACGGGATTATTTTTCACTTGTATGAAAAAAACTTTCTGCAGAAAAAAATAGAATTTTAGCGCTTGTTCAATTTCTTCTTGTCCAGCGTGCTCTTACCTTTCTTGCGCTCTTCAGTTTTTAGATCCACCAGGTAAGCAAGAGAAATGCGGAAACCCTGATTGCGCGATTGAAGCGGATCGTAAAAATAGGTATCGACGAAAGCACCATCTGATTTCGCTAAATAAGTATGACCGAGTTCATAACGAACTGAAAACATGAAACGCTGTTTGTGCCATGGTTCAAAAACTATTCCGGCCATCAGGTTTAGGCCAAGTTGAAGCCTATTAGGACGCTCGACACGCATCTCATCAGACATTTGTTCACCATCCTCTGATTTGCTAAAGTCAATTTTGTATGATAGTTCGCCAAGATTATTTTCTTCCAATTCAGAATTATAAAGTTTACCCTTACCACCTAACCAATAGCTAATATTTGGTCCGATGCCTAAAAAATATTTAAACTCTTTACCCTTTCCAATTCTTCCCCGAAAGTCAACGGTATAGTTGATGGGCATGTCGATAAAATTATAACGAGCGGAATTTTTCAACGTACCGTCTAGCTTACCATTCAGAGTTCTTCCCTTTGTTGAATAGAGTAGCGATGTGTGTAAAAAAAATCTATTTCGAACTTTGAATGCAATGTGGCCACCGACATGGAATCCAACGGCTGGACTCATTTTATAAATATCCTTTAGGTCTTTGTCACGAAAAGATGTCCATGAGTAATTTACACCCACTTCAGGACCAACAAGTAATTGGGAAAACGCGGAAACGTTAAGAAACAAAAGTAATCCCAGTGCGAAGTAAAAAGTTTTCACAAAAAAAATGATAAAGGGTGTAAAAAGTTACATCACTATTCATTCACTCTGATCAAGTTAGGTAAGCACTCGAGCTAGTAAAAATAAAAAACGACGTATATTCGAGAGTTCCTGTAAAATGACTTTTTAAACGGGACAATTGTTAATCGGCCGAATATTGCAATTTTTTTAACGATATGTTGTCAAAACCCGGTTGCTTTTAGACTTGAGTCGTAATTAACGCGTGTAATGCGCCATTTTTTTAACTTCACGATATCATCCATTCTATTTTTGTGCTGCATCGCATCGAGTGCTACGCATGCCCAAAATTTTCCCGTTTACAATAGCTATTACGTTAACCCATTTCTATACAACCCGGCGGAGGCCCTGACAGAATATACCCAAATTTTCGCAATCCATCGACAACAATGGATGAATATCGAAGGAGCTCCCACCGTTTCCGCATTAACTTTTACGACATTGATGAATGATTCGCGTGCGGGTATTGGCGGAAAGTTTTCGAGCTATAAACGGGGACTGCTGAACACCACTGATGTGACACTCTCCTACGCCTATGCGATTCCAATGGGACAGAAAAACTGGCTTTTCCTTGGACTTTCGGGTGGTGCGATCACGAATTCAATCGACGTTACCAAAGTAACGGATCCAAACGATCCCGCCATCGCAAATTACTTATCCAACAATATCCAACCCGCGGCAGGTTTTGGAGCACTTTACAGATCTAGCTCAGGTTTGAACTTGGGATTCTCCTTCCCGCAACTTTTTCCAAACATTTATAACAGTGAAGCGAGTTTTTCCAACACAACTGTCTCGCCGGCGGATAATGTATTTGTAACAATTTATTACAAGCGAAAAGTTGAGAGCAAAATCGTAAACCGAAAGCAAGGTGGATTGAAAAGGAAGGTAAAAACACAAGAAGCAATCGCGCCGTTGGAATTTTACTTCAACTATAAGTATTCAAAGTTTGGGAATAGTCAATTTGAATTTCTTGGCAAACTTAATCTTACACAAAACTTCTGGCTCGGTGGATCTTACCGGATGCCCTATGGGTTTACCGGAAATTTAGGAATCAATACGCAGCGATTTATTTTAGGTTATTCGTACGAACCCAATAATCAGCCTCAGGATGGATTTTCACAAGGGTCACACGAAGTGATCCTTGGACTTAAATTAGGCAGTCTCAAGAAGTTCAAGCGGGCAGCGCCAGTTCTACGTTCAACGCTTACAAAGGCGCCATCAGAAAAACATACAGCCCGTTTCCAAGATACAGGTGAGGATCCTAATAACCTTAACAAAGATCAAAATGCGGCAAAGAAAAAATATTTTGTCATAATCAAATTGTTCAATGACTTTACCCAAGCCGACAACTTCAAAAAGAAATTGATCGGTGACAAATTTAACGCTGAGATCTTCTACAATCCACAGGATAAGAAATATTACGTGCACGTGCTGGAAACCACTAAAGCAGCCGAAGCGCATGAGGAGATCAGAAATCTAAAAACTTATACAAAACTAAAGGACGCACGTCTACTGGTGGTTACAACCGACAAGTGATCCTAGAACCGGGTTACATTAGTACCGCGTTAATGGATTTAGTATTATGAAACGAATACAGCTATTTACTATTCGACTAACATTCATTTTTGCTTTTGCGATAGGCATAGCATTCGTTTCACTCGCTCAAAAACCAGAGATCAACTCGATCGATAAGCAATCTGGTCACATGGAAGAAGTTGTAACAATCAAAGGTGCTTTCTTCGGAACAGATGCCAGCAAAGTGGCAGTAACGTTCGGCGCATCTAGAGCTCAGATCATTTCCGTGACGGATCAAATCCTTGAAGTCAAAATACCTTTTGGAACGACGTTGAATAATATTGCCGTAACTAATCTAACAACGGGCCTTTCAGGATTTTCAAAAAAACAATTCTTGCTCAACTACAACGGCACTCCGGGATTTGACCTCAACAACCTTCAAGGGCAATTCAATTTTCCCGCGGGTGCGCCTTCATCGGAGGGCCTTTATGACCTTTGTATGTGTGATTTTGATGGCGATAAAAAAGTAGATGTCGCAACGGCAAGCGATAATTATAAATATATTAACATTTATCCCAATGGTTCAACCGTGGGCACGATTGCGTTTCCAAGCAAAATTGCGGTCAACATAGCATCACTTTCGTTGCACATAAAGTGCGGCGATCTGAATGGGGATGGCAAACCCGATTTAATAGCGACTGAGAGCGGTGCCAATGATAAGGTCTTTATATTAAAGAATGGAAGCACTGGAATAGGAAATTTTACATTTTCGCCCCCGGCAACGATCACACTACCCGGCAAGCGGCCAAAGAGAATTGAAATTGCAGACATGGACCTGGACGGAAAACCAGAAGTCTTGATAACCTCTCAGGGCAGCAACACAGTAACGGCGTTGGTCAATCAAAGCACGCTCGCATCTATTTTATTTTCGCCAATTCCACCTGTCGACATTTTTATACCGGGTACTGTCAGTACGGAAGGCCTTGCGGTTGAAGATCTCAATGGTGATCGCTTGCCTGAAATAGTCACCAGTCAATTTCAAACAAATTCGAACGTCTACGTGATTGAAAACAAGAGCTCTGTCGGTTCCATTCTGACAGGCGAAGTTAAGACCCTTGCTGTTGGCACACCTATTAAAAACATTCGTGTGGGCGACCTTGATGGGGATGGGAAAGCAGACATTGCTTTCACTCAACTGATTTCTACCAGCATTGGTACCTTTTTAAATCAAAGTACTGCAACCCTTGCATTTGGCAGTCTAAAAGTTTTCGATACTGATGTTACTCCCTGGGGTATCGACTTTGGTGATCTTGACGGGGATGGAAAAGTCGATATTGCTGTGGCTTCCTTAACAAAAAAATCGTTAACCGTCCTGAATAATAAAAGTACCCCGGGAAATCTGGCGTTTGATAAATTCATCCAACCCACTACCTATATCAACCGCCATATTGCAGTGGGAGATATTGATACAGACGGCAAGCCTGACATCGTGTTCACAAGCATCGACGATAACAATCTGAATATTCCTGCCTCGAAAGTATCGGTATTCAGAAATAAGAGCTGTATGGTTCCTAAAATTACACCGGAGGGACCGTTGCATGTTTGCGCCGGGCTTCCATTTGTACTTAAGGCGACTATCGGTGGCGGTGCAACGTATGAATGGACGAATACAACAACTAATACAACGGTTGCCGGTACGTCAGAATATGCTCCAACGGTTTCAGGCGATTACGTCGTTAAGGCTATCTCCGAAAGTAATGCATGCACGGAAATTTCCAATACCGTAAAAGTAACCATATCACCAGGCACCGCGGCAAACCCCCTGCCAACTAACGATGGCCCTGTATGCGTCGGACAAACATTAAACCTAAAAATCTCAAACGATCTTGGAGCCGGCTTTACCTACGAGTGGTCCGGCCCTGACAATTATTCTGGTACGGGCATTACGCCACCTCCGGTTACTAACTTCAAGCTGATAAATGCCGGACGATATTACGTCGATGTGAAAGCCGCCAGCGGTTGCATAGCTCGTCGAGAATCAACATTAGTAGAGGCAATTGACATGCCTGAGTTCAAAGTAGGGTTTACAGGTTCTGACGTTATCTGTTCCGGCAACCTTAAACAATTAAATGTCGTGCCTAATGCCGGTGGCTTTACTTATCAATGGTACGAGAAAACATCCGGCATCATTTCCGGAGCAACTTCAACATCTCATACAATTGGCGCTTCGGGAGAATACTACTATACGGCTACGTCGACGACGCCAACTTGTTCCAGTGTAACTTCTTCAAGCGCTAAGCTTAACGTAGTAACGCTGCCAATCGTATCTTTTAGCATGCCTGCAACAGCTTGCAAAGGTTCGGAAGTAAGTTTCACCAATCAGTCAACACATGACGCTCAGGCCACACCGATCTATGCCTGGAACTTTGGGGATGGTGGTGTATCAAATGAAAAAGATCCAAAACATATTTACACCGGCACGGGTTCATTTTCGGTAAAACTTACTGTGAGC
>DASQTN010000469.1:0-5944 GCA_035641895.1 Chryseolinea sp.
TTCAATTTGGTTCAACACGCTCAGCGGCATGTCTGGAACTTCAGCCTCATTGGGGTCCTGAACAATGCAAACCCCCCCACTTCGTTTGATAGCAATCATCCCTGATGTTCCATCGGATAAAAATCCAGTTAAGATAATTCCAATTGCCCTTGCGTTGAATGCTGCTGCTGCCGATCGAAATAATACATCAATAGATGGTCGCCACGAATTTTCTGCTGGTCCACCACCTAGTGAGATAGCGTTCTTCAAAAGTACTAGATGCTTATTTGGCCTGGCAATGTAGATGTGATCAGCGTTGATAGTCATCTTATCTTGCGCCATCACGCAGTGTAACTCTGTAAGCGGCTGTAATCTGTGCACCAGATATTCTCCCAAGCCTGTTTTGGAAAGATGCATGACAATAAAAAACGCACAGTTTCCTGTAGGCTTTAATTGGCTGACTAATTCACTTAGGGCGGACAAACCACCGGCTGATGTACCGATAACGACGATCCTCAGTTTATCTGTACCCATAAATTAGTGTCCTCTTATTTGGTCTGCTCACAAGTCATATGCATTATATGAACCTCTAAATTTATTTTTTACTTCCCATATTTGTTCTACCGTGGTAGCGAATAAGGCAAAAACTGCTATTGACTATCGTAACCCTTTGGCGCTTGTTGCTTTTTCATTTTATCGGCGGCTGCACTGTCTGGAGTAACATTTGCCATGGCTACCTGCATTTTATTTTTCCAGCCGGAAATCACTTTGTCCTCGCCACTCATCATGGCTTCGTACCCGTCTTTAGCGACCCCCACCGCATCGTCAAGTTTTTCTTCTTGCACAAGTTTCGATTCTTGCATATCAGCTTTGTTAAAAAAGTCAGTATCAGTTGCCCCAGGAAGCAGCGCTGTAATTGTAACACCCGTGTCCTTTACTTCACTCCGGATAGCTTCAGTGAATGATTGAACAAAAGCTTTTGTTCCATGATATACACTTTGCCACGGTCCGGGTATCTTGCTTGCAATAGAGGACACGTTCATAATCCGACCGTGTTTCCGTTCCACCATTTCTTTTAAAAAAAGTTTGGTAAGAATCACTACGCTGGAAATGTTCAGGTGAATAATATCCAGCTCACGTCGCAGGTCTGTATCTATAAACTCACCATACACTCCCTGGCCTGCGTCATTGATCAAAATTTCCACGAGAATATTTTTTGTTTTTACCTGGTTGTATAAATCAAAAGCATTTTCCGTGTCAAAAAGGTCTTTGGCGATCAGTATCACGTCTACGTCATGATTGTCTTTAATTTCATTGGCAACGCGTATCAAATCATTTTCATGGCGGGCGACAATAATAAGATTATATCCATCGGCAGCAAGGAGTTTTACGAGCTCATAGCCAATTCCACTTGTTCCACCTGTAACGAGTGCGTAATTCTCTTTTCTCTTCATAATAATGGTGTTAAGTTCATTAGTAGATATTCTAATTTAGTGCCAGAGCGACTTTCCGCATATGTGTAATTAAAGCCGAAATGTCCTAAATCATATTTGCTATCGCGGAAATACTTCCCTCGGCTGGGGATTAATTTACCAACCTCGAAGCTTGGCACGAATCGAGCCGCTGTAAAATTTGTTTCTTCGACCGGGATTTGGAATGATGCGTTAAGAATTCCGGTTGTTGCCGGAATTCTTAATTCAACAATCATTTTTCTACATCCAAAAGCTAAATCGGTTTACTTAATATCGCATGATTGCGGCCATTTGACTGTCCGCAGGCATATCGTTCTTGTCAACCATATGCACTTCACCGCCATTTAAAATAGTTCTGACGATCGCTTTGTCAACAAGGTTTTCGTCATTGTCCATTTGTTGTTCATGAATTTTTAAAGAGTTCTTCTGAACATCAAAGCGACCCCAGACCTCAGTATCTTTCTGGACAAACAAGTAAGCGACCCTCGAGTAATACGCGGCTGGAATTATCACCGTAGGAACGGATGAAGTAAGGGGAGTTGCAGATTGATTTCCATAACCTGCCAGGGCCTTGCGCAGAGGTTCCTGAAAGTAGGGTTCCATTATTTTCCTTGCCTGAGCGAATAGCGATTGCTCGTTTTCATGTTCAAGATTACCCGTTAAAGATGTTTCCCAAATATTTTTGTAACGCGAAACTTTCTTAAATAACGGAATGAGATACTCTACTCCTCCCAACAGCAAAGGTACATTCGCCGTTCCTAGTATTTCTTTCCATAACGTTTCATCTACTTCATCGAGGTACATCGAAATGTTTTCCTTTTCATCAGGTTTGCCTGCGCCAATGCCATGGTAGTTTGCACCCTGACCGGCGCCGCTGCTTCCCGTACGGAAAAGTTTCTGATCGTCTTTTTCTTCAAAGTGTACTACGTCGTCTACGCCATTGGGCAATTCTTTTATTTCTATATACCGTATTCCGAAATTATCGACACGAAAGAGCTTGCTACTTTTCTTGCTTATTATCAACAAATAAAAGAACTGGGGACTGTTAAGCACCGGCAACAATGGACTTAAAAGAAATGAGGAATTAATGTGTAACTTTTCGGCGGTGGTACCCGGCATTCTAATAAATTGCAGCGAACCGTCTCCTAGAAACACGGCAAGACCCGAAGACATTTCCCGCCAGAAATTGTCGTTCCGAAGTAAATCATAACCTGGTTTTAAAATCCGGGCTATCTTTGTTTCATCGACATTTTTTTCCTTCAGCAGGCTTTCAATCTTTTGAAGCTGATTTTTAAAATTGATCAAGTCCACTTGCTCGTTTACTTCGACGCCAGATTTATGCGTGGGCATGTAAACAGAAATGCAATTGTCTCCTTCATAGCCTGCAAGATTCTGTAGTGCTTCTTTTGACAATGGAACGGCAATTTCACTGACACTGACATCGGTGACCTCATTTCGAAACGGTTCTGTAATACTTTTTTTTGCTTTTTTATTTTCATTTAATTTTTGAGGACTTCCTTTATCAACATTCCTATTCGGATGACGTACCGGGACATTTGCCTCTACGTCATCAGCTTCGCTATTGATAGCATATTTTTCCTCAACTTTGAGCTGATCCTCCAAAGCGCTTGAGTCTGTTGTCGTTACGCCCTTTTTCGTTTTCGTACCCGAGGGTTTCCCTTTTGGTGGATGATATTTACCTTCTCTGTCTTTTCCCATAACATTCTTTTTTGAGAAGGACGTCAATTAATGTACCAGCCGATTCCCAAAAAATGACGCGTAAAAAATGCAGGTCACGAGCGAAAATCGTTGCGGGACGATTTCTATAAGTACATTATAACGTACATATTGATATACACTGTTGAAAAATATCCACTCTCCAATCAATAGACAGGCATCAATAGACCGGCAATTCCGTTATGCGATTCCTCTAATTTTATCTATTCTGTCCGTTGCAAGTCTCTTTTAGAAGGCCACATGCGCGTTGGTCTGGAAATCTTATCTGTCGCGGTAGCAAACCGTTTGTGGCATAATTATAGTGACTGCTTGGTAAAAGAAAAATGGAAATTACAATCATCATACTCATCGTCATTGTGATCGGTGTCTTTCTGTTTATGGGTTACAAAGGAACCAAAAACAGTAAGAACAAGCCTCCACAAGTTAAATGATGATGTTAATAGTGAGACGGGTAATGAAGAGCGAAAATTTTTACCCGGCCTTGGCGTGTTATTTTTTCACGTAACGCTAGTCTCTCCTCTGCAGTGCCCCGACATATGCACCAGCTCAAAAAATTTGTGACGCCGCTTTTTATAAACATTTTTCGAAAACGAAAAAGTTTCCATACAGCCTTAAAAAAAACCTCCTAATTTTTTATTGAAGTGAACAAATGGAAATGTGGATTTCGTTATTAAATCGAAATCAAAGCTTGAAAACTATGAAATACTTGAAAATGAAAATACATTTATTGTTAGTCCCTCTGGTTGCAATTGGACTAACAAGCTGTGCAGTCACAGACTTCGACCGTACAGCTAATTTTAGCATTTATAAAACGTTCTCATGGGGTAAAGCCGACGTAAAAGTGGAAAACCCTATTTACGAAAGTGATTTGATCCATAAAAATATCAAAAGCACCATTGAGGATGAGTTTGCAAAACGTGGCATTGTAAAGGAAAATAGTGACCCGGATTTTCTGGTGAACTATTATACCTATACGGAGAAAAAGCAACAAACATCCGGACGTTCTTATTATGGATCGCCATTTTTCTACCCATACGGTTTTAGTCCGTTCTTGTATGGCTGGGGCTGGCCATTTCCTTACGCGTACAGTGTGCCGCAACATTATACTTATACAGAAGGAACATTGATCATTGATATTTTGGACGTAAAGAGTGATGAAGTGGTGTGGCGCGGAACGGTTTCGGGAAAGGTCGATGACGTAGCTAACCTTCAGAAGCAAATCGACAAAGGAATTCGTGCGATCATGAAAAAGTATCCAGTCACTCCCGATGCTGGTCCGCTTTTATTAGATAAGCAGGACAACGTCTGAGTACGCACTGAAGACGAAAGGCCGCCTTTAACCGGGCGGCTTTTTTTTAAGCACAAAACTAAGTTTTGGTAATATTCCGATTTATACGCTCGTCAATTGCGTTCGATATTTTTGATAACAACTAGGATTTCGTCGTCACTAGGTTGTTCTACAACATTGGCCACATATACAACCCAATCAGATTTTTTATAGTTATTCCAGGCTCGCAGGTCTTTGATCGTTTCTTCGATTGCTCTGTCGTCGAATGCACAGTTTATGATAGCCTTCAAATGCACGTCCGTCGATAACTGATAAATGAGGACCAGCATTTTTGTAATTAACGCGTACCATTGTTGCACATCGGCGCGATCGATGTCTGGTAGTACAAAACGATCGTTACGAATTATAGAAAGTGAACGTTGAAGTTCATTGACCAATTCCGTCATCGTCTCGGTGTCAACCACTATTGTTTTCATTACTCAGGGCACGAAATTCTACATCAGCAGGAAATTCTACACTACTATATTTCAGGCTACCAATCTTATGAGATTTGTTTTCTGACTTGGCTAAATACGACCAACCCCAACGCTATCCCAATGCCGGTAATTCCAATTAGTTTTAATGCGGCCGGAATAGATTCCGTCTTTTTAGGTAAAGAAAGGACGCCCATTTCATTTGTCACTGCTGGCTCGTTGATGTACCTTCCATTTTTCGGCAACGCTTCCCGATCAAAATTTCGGGATAATGCTTCGAGATCTCGTCGCATCGTTTCCCCGCGCATTACCTGGCCATGACCAGTGGCTACTATTTCCGGTTGTAAAGCAACTAATTTCAAAACCGAAATTTTTGCGGATGCCCAATTGCAGGTAAAATATTTTGGAGGTCCAGAAATTTCTTCCTTTTGAAAAATGGTTGAAATCAGTGACTCCGCTTTCGTGGTTACAAAAGCATCCCCTGCGATCAAGACCTTGTCATGTTCTCTAAAAAGGCTCACATGCCCTGGAGAATGTCCAGGGGTATGAAGAAATCTCCATCCCGGAAGTTCTGCGATAGTTCCATTAACTGGAAGTTCTCTTATATGGTCGCTAATATCGATAGGATCGGAAGGGAACAAAAAAGAAAAGCTTGCCATTAACCCTCCATTTACTGTTGGATCCGGCGGCGGATACGATGATTTACCTGTCAAATAAGGTAACTCCAAAGTGTGTGCATAAACAGGAACATCCCATTCTTCCAATAAAGTGGTTAGCGCACCAATGTGATCAAAATGTCCATGTGTAAGCACAATGGCGGCTGGCTTTGCATGCTCGCCATATAAGGACGTTGCCATTGCCTTTATTTGATCTGCAGACGATTTAAGGCCAGCGTCAACAAGCACCCAGCTCGATGAATCGAGGTTTTGAATTATATAGTAATTAACAAAAAGGTGCCGTCGTCCCCAAACGCCTGGCGCGACGTTAAACATCGC
>DASQTN010000470.1:0-3241 GCA_035641895.1 Chryseolinea sp.
GGTAAAAAGTCCCAGAAGGCAAAAACTTGATTGCTTACGCCACGGCCTTTTATTTGACCTGGCCACCAAGCAATAAATGGAACGCGGATGCCCCCTTCATAGAGGTCGCGTTTAAATCCACGCAGATTTCCCGAACTTTTAAACCGCATTTGATTTACCCTGGGCCCGTTATCGCTGGTGAAAATTACCAGCGTATTTTTATCAAGTTTCAATTTTTTTAGGTGGTCTATAATTTTTCCGACGTACTCATCCAGGTAGGAAATGGAAGCTGCATAGTCTTTTTCATCCTTGGACCATGGTTCGGATGCATATTCGCGCTGTGACGGAGCCTCGTACTGGAAATCCTTTGGTCCTTCATCGTTACAATGAGGAATGATAAAAGGCAGATAAAGAAAAAAATTCTGTTGACGATTTGCGGTAATGAACTTGAGCGCCTCCTCCATAAACAACTCGTCTGCAAAATCTTTTCTTGATTTTGTAATACTCCCCCATTTTGTCGAATCGAGATACACAACCTCGTTTTGGAGATACTCCTTTGCACCGTTTCTAATTAGAAATTCCGGAAAATGGTTGTGGGCCAACACCTGGTCTGTATAGCCATAGAAAAAATCAAACCCCTGTTTGTTTGGATCTCCTGTTGTACCGATATCTCCCAGTCCCCATTTGCCAATTAGTCCAGTGGCGTAGCCAGCAGTTTTCAGCAGCTCAGCAACGGTAACGGCTTGATCGGAAATCGGCAATTGCCCATTCCTTGTTTTATATTGCAGATTACCTCGAACTTCGCTATGACCTGTGTGAAGTCCTGTGATCAAAGAACATCGTGAGGGTGCGCATACACTTGTACCCGCATAATGATTAGTCAATATCATACCCTCTTTCGCCATCCGCGAAAGATTTGGAGTTTTGATCAATGCCTGGCCGAACGGCTCAATTTCTCCATAGCCCAAATCATCAGCCAAAATAAAAACGATGTTCGGACGCGGCTGCGCAATGATATCGCCAGCTAAAGAGAAAAATATTACCAACAGATAACAAAACTGTTTTATTAATCCATGCATAACCTGGTATCGATATTATGCTAAACTTCTTTCTTATCAGGACTCTCTTCCAATCAACAGCTCCGTAAAATTTATCAGCTCCGTTTTCTTTTTCACCAGACAATCAAGGGTCTTGAATTTCAGAAAAGCCTTCTTAAAATAACTTTCTATTTTCTTTTCCGTCAACTCGGGAATTGACAGTGCATTATAAATATTTTTGATTGCCTCCACTTTTTCAGTTTTATTAAACTTTGCCCGGGAGATCCAATCCTGTAATTCCAGCCGGTGAGTATTTTGGGCAAGCTCCAGCGATTTTATCAGCAGAAAAGTTTTTTTATTGGCGATGATATCTCCACCTACCTGTTTACCAAATTTTTTTGAATCTGCATAGGCATCAAGTAAATCATCTTTCAGCTGAAACCCAATGCCGATGTTAATACCAAATTCGCGAAGTGATTTACAATCTTTTTCAGGTGCTCCGGCAAGTAGTGCGCCAAGCTCTAAACTAAATCCCAGTAAGACCGCAGTCTTAAGTTTGATCATAGTAAGATACTGCTCTTCCGTAACGGTTTGTTGGGCTTCAAATTCCATATCCCATTGCTGGCCTTCACAAACCTCTGAAGCACATTTATTGAAACGTCGAAGTACCGATGGTAAGATGTTCCGGTCAATGCTCAGCAGCATATCGTAAACTTTCACGAGCATTACATCGCCCGAAAGTATTGCAGTGTTTACATTCCACTTTTTATGCACAGTGGGCTTACCCCGACGCAGTGGCGCCTTGTCCATAATATCATCGTGCATAAGGGTAAAATTATGAAAGGCCTCGACAGCGATGGCATATGGCAAGACCCTCTTAACGTCTGTCTTGTAAAGGGAGTAAGCCAGTAACGTAAGCATTGGTCTTAGGCGCTTGCCACCCAAGGACATCAGGTAGCGTATCGGCTCATAAAGTGAAACGGGGTGCCGCCCATATTTCTGTTTTTCTATCTCTTTTTCTAAAAGCTTAGAATAGTTTTCGATCATAACACGTTCGCTTAGCGGTCTTTGCGAGATTCCTTCGCGGTCTTTGCGTGAAATTTTGTCCAGGGGTTCACGCAGAGGACGCTAAGGTAGCAGCGCAAAGGCCGCAAATTCAAATTTTAAAATTATGATCCGAAAAAATCCGAGATCCTTTATGCCTGAAACTGCTGACTTTATCTCCGCCTCGAACGGGACCGATTCTCTTTACGCGGGGTGCTGCGCCTTTCAAAATCGTCATCAGACGATTCTTCGCCGCGATCAGCAAATACCAAATCGATCAATCGCTTATCTATATCGGTTTTTTTAACCAGCACATTTATCTTATCTCCCAGGGTATAAACCTTTCTTTTCTTTCGGCCTACAAGCCGATAATTTTTTTCATCAAATTCATAAAAATCATCAGTCATGTCTGAGAGGCGAATCATACCCTCGCATTTCGTTTCAATGATCTCAACATAAATACCCCATTCGGTTATTCCAGAGATCAATCCTTCATAAACTTTCTTTTCGGCGGAAGCCATAAACTCCACCTGCTTGTATTTTATGGAAGCACGTTCGGCATCAGCGGCACGTTTTTCACGTTCAGAAGAATGTTCGCACTTTTCTTCGTACTCGTTTTTGTTCAGATGTTTGCCCTCATCCAGATAATGTTGCAGCATTCTGTGCACCATCATATCAGGATAACGTCTGATAGGCGAAGTAAAATGAGTGTAATGATTGAATGCTAATCCAAAGTGACCTTTAACATCTGTGGAATATTTTGCCTTCGCCATGGTGCGAATAGCAAGCTGTTCCAAAATATTTTGCTCGGGCTTGCCCTCTATCTCGCTCATCAGCTTATTAAGTGAACTGGAAATCGAATTTTCATCGATATTCATCTTATGTCCGAATTGACGGGCAAAAATGGAAAAGTCTTTAACTTTTTCCGGATCTGGAAAATCATGAATCCGATATACAAAAGTGTTTTTTTCTTTTGCCTTTTTATAGTTGTAAACAAATGTCGCCACCTGCTTATTAGCCAAAAGCATAAACTCTTCGATCAGTTTGTGAGCATCCTTTCTTACTTTCGGAATGACAGCCAATGGTTTTCCTTTTTCATCTAATTTAAATTTTACCTCGGTGGTTTCGAAGTTGACCGCGCCCTTATTAAACCTCTCTTTCCTAAGTTTTTTTGCAATATC
>DASQTN010000471.1:0-2941 GCA_035641895.1 Chryseolinea sp.
ATTAAACGCTTGCCCGATTCGTCGAACACGCCTAACGCTGTGCTGGGGATAGGAAGGCCGACGGTATCGTTTTTATTTTTTCCAGAGACGGGATTGGAAGATAGCGCGCCCGAGTTCTCACTCAAACCATATCCTTGAAGAATGGCTACACCGGTCAATTCTTTCCAACGTTGGGCTACTGAATCTTGCAACGCCATGGCTCCTGCACCGACAACTCTCAAATTTGAAAAGTCTGCATCCTTGAAGCGTGGATGATTGAGCAGCGCATTGAACAGTGTGTTAACGCCAGCGAACACAGAAAACTTGTGCTTTTTTAATTCCTTCACAAATGCTGAAATGTCGCGGGGGTTGGTGATTAGCACGATTTTACAACCCAGCTGGTAGCCCACCATTAATGCTAATCCTAAAGCGTATATATGGTAAAGGGGCAGGGGACAAATAATAATATCTTTATGATTGCCTAAGAGTCCAGGTTGGAGCCATGTAAAAATTTGTGAAGCGTGATAAAGAATGTTGCCGTGCGAAAGTTGTGCTCCCTTAGATAAACCGGTAGTCCCGCCAGTATATTGTAGAACTGCAATATTGTCAAGACTAGCATGAAGCGTTATTTGTTTTAATTGTTTCCCCGTCCGAAGTGCGTGCCTGAAACTCAGGTAACCGGGAAGCGAATACCTGGGCTCACTTTTTTTAACAGTCTTAATTATGAAATTTACCAACGTGCCTTTCAACGCTCCAAGCATGTCGCCAATGCGTGTAACAATAACGTGTTTGATGGAAGTTTTCCCGATAATTTTTTCGAGGTTATGTGCAAAGTTGGAAAGGATGACGATAGCAGTGACACCGGAATCATTGAATTGGTGCTCCATCTCTCTCGGCGTGTAGAGCGGATTGGTAGGAACTACAATCAAGCCCGCCTTGATGGCACCGACGAAGGCTACAGGAAATTGTAAAATATTAGGGAGTTGAATGGCAATCCGATCACCCGGCCGAAGCCCGAGATGCTGTAGGTACCCAGCGAACGCGTTCGAATGTTCCTGCATTTCCTTGTACGTCAATGTCACGCCCATGTTTTCGAAAGCAATGTAGTCGCGATGAAGATCCTGCTGCTGGGTAAAGAATTCAGAAAGATTTTTTTGCTTCGGAACGTCGACTGTATGCGGCATTCCTGGAGGATAACTTTTTAGCCAAGGGTGATCGGGATAGTTCATCATTCAATATTCGATATTCCTTGTTCGATACTCGGTGCGAAAAAATACACAACACTCAACACTCAATGTTCAATTTTCATCGACGCGTCCCCACAGGCGCCGATGATTTTTCAATCGTTCAGCTTTGCTAGCGGACACTTCATCATTCCCTGCCTGCCGGCAGGCAGGGACATTCGATATTCCTTGTTGGATATTGGTTAGAAAAAATATACAACACTCAACATTCAATGTTCAATGTTCATCGGCGCTGGCAAGACAACAACGATTTGTTTACATTGTATGCAGTGAAATCAAGATACGTATTTTTTATCGAGTTGATTTTTTTTTGGCTCACCTTATCTTAGAACAATGACAAGAAAATTCATTTTAGTAGTGCTGTTGATTGGTTTAAGCCTCGAGGGATATTCGCAATCACAAAAAGACAAAAATAAGATTGCTGCACTTTCAAAAATAAAAGGGGCAAAGCCCCGAAATGTCATCTTTATCTTGACGGATGACCACCGTTATGATTTTATGGGATTCACCGGCAGACTTCCATGGCTGAAAACTCCTAATATGGATCGCTTGTCTAAAGAAGGAGCGTGGTTTAAAAATGCTTTTGTCACCACCGCCCTGTGTTCTCCAAGTCGGGCCTCAATTTTAACGGGAGAATATTCACACGTTCATACCATCGTCGACAATGTTGCGCCGGAACCACCTAACCTGACTTATTTTCCACAGTATCTTCAAAAGGCTGGCTACCAGACGGCGTTCCTAGGAAAATGGCATATGGGAGATGATGATGATTATCCTCGTCCTGGTTTTCATCATTGGGAAAGTTTTAAAGGCCAAGGCGTCTACTACAATCCAACCCTCAATATCAATGGTAAGCAGGCGAGCTTTGGCGATTCGACTTATATTACAGATTTGCTGACAGAGCACTCCGTTAGTTGGCTTGAACGTCGTGATAAAACCAAGCCGTTCTTTTTATACCTCTCTCACAAAGCGGTGCATTCGCCTCTTGCTCCCGCGAAGCGGCATGCGGGCATGTATAGCAATAAGAAATACAGCTTACCTCCCACGTATTACCAAACCGTTTCGGATGAATATAAAAAACTTAATTGGCCTGAGTGGGTGAAGCAGCAACGGTATAGCTGGCACGGTGTGGATTACCCGTATCATACCCATCAGAATATTGAAGAATTGGTTCAGTTATATTGTGAAACGCTGTCGGGTGTGGATGAAAGTATCGGAACGTTGCTGGAGTACCTTAAGAAAGAAGGTCTCGATAAAAGTACGCTGGTTATTTACATGGGTGACAATGGCTTCAGCATGGGAGAACATGGGTTAATCGATAAACGGCATTTTTATGAAGAGTCGGCCAAGGTTCCGTTTCTCGCTTATTGTCCGGAAATTTTTTCTGGTGGAAAAGCCGTGAGCAAGTTGGTTCAAAATGTCGATGTCGCGCCGACAATATTAACGGCTGCCGGGCTTCAACCACCTGCACATATGCCGGGAAAGTCTTTTCTTCCGTTGCTCAAAGGTGATTCAACAACCTGGCGGGATAAGATCTTCTATGAATACTTTTGGGAATACGATTTTCCGATGACACCGACAGTATTCGGCGTGCGGACAGACAAGTATAAATACATCCGCTATTACGGCATCTGGGATACCAACGAATTGTACGATCTGGAAAAAGACCCGGATGAAACGACAAACTTAATCGACAAAGAAGAATATGCCAAAGTAGC
>DASQTN010000472.1:0-3308 GCA_035641895.1 Chryseolinea sp.
GTGCGAAAACAACGGGGCTATGCGATCATCAACACGCTGGGACTTGCCCTCGGATTAGCATCAGCCTTGTTTATCTTTCTATACGTGCGGCACGAGCGCACCTACGACACCTTCCACCCATACGCCGATCAAACCTACCGGCTTGGCTATACGATCCAATTCAAGAATGGGCAAAGTGAAAATTATCCGGCCTCCCCCGCTGGTTGGGACAATTACATTAAAGATTCATATAGCGGAATCACTGGAATTACCAGCTTTACGTCCACAGGCATGCCTACCAGCATTCATTTCGAAGAAGCTGACAAAATCGTGTTGACGGAAGAGATCATCTGGGCAGAAACAAACTTTCACTCGATCATTTCCATTCCGCTGATCAAAGGCAACCCCAACAATCCTTTAAAAGAGGTTAATAGCCTGCTGTTGTGCGAAAGCGCCGCCAAGGAGCTTTTTGGAAGTGAAGACCCTATTAATAAAATGGTCAATATATCTCATATGTTCATGACCAACGGTGAGAAAGTAACCATGGTTGTGACAGGAGTGTATGAAGACTTTCCCACGAATACACACCTGCGTCCGAAGTACATCCTCAACATATTGTCATTAAAACCATTTATTGAAAACCTTGAAACAATGCTTGATGCCTCGATGGCAGATAGCGATCAGCAAAACTTCTGGACGCAGTCCTTTCTCGTCTGCAACGACGAAAGTAAAATCCCTCTCATTCAGGAAGACCTTCAAAAAAGAGCAAATGCCATCATTGAAAAATTTAAGCTCGATTTTAAATTCAAACCAATCATAAAAAAAATTACCGCTGCACATTTTGACCAGGAAGTAAATTGGAGTATTTCGAGCAAGCCGGCGGACGAAAAATATATTTATGTATTTGTTTCCATTGCCATGCTTATTCTTCTCGTAGCATGCATCAATTATGTAAACCTGGCGACAGCCCGATCTGTAACCCGTGCCAAAGAGATCGGGCTGAGAAAAACTTTTGGAGGCTTTAGGTGGCAATTGTTTCTCCAGTTCATGTTGGAAGCCTTTATCCTCGTTGTTATTGCCGCTTTTGTTGCATTGCTCCTGGTAATCTTTTTTATGCCTAAGTTTAATGATCTTACCTCGCGAACGTTTCATGTGAGTGACCTCTTTTCTGTAGACATGCTGTTAATCGCTACAGGAGTTGTCGTAACGGTGTCGATACTGGCAGGAAGCTATCCAGCACTTTTTGTTTCGGGATTCCAACCCGCAAATGTACTTAAAGGGAAGTTTGCTTTTGGAAAAGGTTCCAACGTGTTCCGTCAGTTTCTTACATCCATACAATTCGTGGTAGCGGTGATGCTACTGGCTGGTACCGTTATTGTTGTCCGTCAAATGGATCTGATGCGCAATTCCAAATTAAATGAAATGGGAAAACAAATTGTATCGATTAGATACGGGGGTTTTACAGGGATTGCAGACGACCAGAAATATCTCGCTTACAAACAATTAATTCTACAAGATCCTGAAATCGAAGCGGTCACACTGGCCAATCATTTGCCGCGACTGGATTTTTTTGGACCTATTGGAATGGAAATGCAATTTCCGGAAATCGGTGACGACAAGCACGAATGGTTTCAGCTTAATGGCGACTATGATTTTCCAAAGACTTTCAAACTAACGCTGCTTGCAGGTCGTGATTTCGACCATAACAATATCAGGGATTCCACCGCGATTCTGCTGAATGAATCGGCGGTCAAAGCGTTGAAACTAACGCCAGAAACTGCAATAGGAAAAACCGTTGTACGGCCTGCACATGTAATGGGCTATCAGCAATTGGATTCAACAGCCGCCCCCGTAACAGGTTTTGTCATTGGTGTGGTTCAAGACTTTCCGTATAAAAGTATGCACCAGCGTATCGATCCATTAGCTATATCACCTAAACCTCATTCAAACGACCGCATCATCCATGTTCGTTTGCCAGGGGGAAAAATCGGTGAAAAAATAAAATCCCTCGAGTCAAAATGGAAACAAATATTCCCCGGCTTTGGCTTCGACTATTGGTTCATCGATGAAGAATTTGCAAGGATGTACGAAAACGAAACCCAGGTGGCCGAGATAACGGAAAAATTTTCTGCTCTCGCGATATTAATAACTTGTGTCGGATTGTACGGTCTTGCTGCGTTTTTATCTCAACAACGGACGAAAGAAATAGGCATTCGTAAAACACTCGGTGCTACGAATGTACAAGTCCTCGTGTTGTTGCTGGCCATCTTTGGAAGATTGTTGCTTATCGCCTGTGTACTTGGACTACCCATCACCTATTACTTCGCTTCAGAATGGTTGGCGGGTTTTTCCTATCAGACCAGTCTTTCCGTGTGGGTATTTGGCGGAGCGATATTAACAATGACGATCATAACCTTTTTAACGGTGGGATTTGAAACACTGAAGGCGTCGATGGCAAATCCCGTGGTCGCATTGAAACATGAATAAGCCCAATTGTCCTGGCCGTGCCCACGCAGGAGCCGCCAATGTATTCGTAACAATTATTTCCAACGATTAGAGGTTGACTGTTACAATTCTTTGCTAATTTACTTTTCCTTAAATCCTATTCACGCTAACTCTTATCTCTTATGAACAAAATCCTCCGATTAGCTGCTATTGCTACGTTCGTTTTTTTTGTATCATGTGAAAAGCAAAGTCAGTACGAACTTAAGACCGGTGAAGAAAATGGCTACACTTACGAATTTGTAACTAATGATCCACTGAACGTCCGGATCTATACTCTTAAGAATGGGTTGAAGGTCTACCTTAGTCAATATAAAAATGCACCGCGCATCCAAACGCAAATAGCGGTAAAAGCAGGCGGAAAAAATGATCCCGCACAGAACACAGGGCTTGCACATTACCTGGAACACATCATGTTCAAAGGAAGCTCGGATTTCGGCACATTGGATTGGAAGAAGGAGGCGATCTACCTCGATAGTATTGAACGTATGTTTACACATTATGGTAAGCTAACGGACCCTGTCCAACGTTCGGACTATTACAAACACATAGACAAGGTCTCAAATGAGGCTTCCCAATTTGCAATCCCTAACGAGTACGACAAAATGCTGAGCGAGATGGGCGCCAAGGGTACAAACGCCTATACCACGGAAGATCGGACCGTGTACATCAACGATATACCCGCGAATCAAATCGAATCCTGGCTGCAGGTCGAGGGAAATCGCTTCAGAACGATTGTTCCACGGTTATTCCATACCGAGCTGGAAGCCGTTTATGAAGAAAAGAACCGATCCCTCGACGACGACTATTGGAAAACTTATGAAACA
>DASQTN010000473.1:0-4238 GCA_035641895.1 Chryseolinea sp.
TGTTCAAGGAATACAAGTCAGGAACTACAAGTCCGCCGTTAGTAGAGGCAAGTGTTCTATCAAAATTATTCCTACGGATGTTTGTTCCAAGAATACCGGTTAGATTAAGGTTAGTAGACAGTTGCTTGTTTGCTGTTAAGATAAGGTCATAGTTGAATTCACTCACCATCAGCTCCTCTTTCTGATATCCAGAACCTTCATCATTCTTGCTGCCGTCACCTTTTGTTACCCCAAATTCTGTAGGCACGCTGCCAACAGCCCTTCTTTCTTCTCTCAATTCAGAATATGTATCGACGGTTATCCGACCCATCACATTTAACCACTTGGTCATGTCATAGCTCAACGCTATGTTACCAAATACCCGGCCGCGCTCGTCAGTTTGATAATTCTTATAACGTGTCCAGTAGGGATTATCCCAAAAAATTGGAGTCTCAGGATCAGTATAGTCGCCACCGTTCCAAGTGATATTTCGGCCAGTTTGCTTGTACATGTCTTCTTGCGCCTTAATGTCTACGTTGGTTTGCCACCACTGCCGGAAATTACCCATCAAATTGTCGCCATATCCAGTTGAGTTACGTCCCAAGGTATGGTTGTTAACATAGTTTAACTGCAGAATAGCTTTCAGCTTGCTATTAATCTGGCTGGTACCGCTAAAGTTAAAATTGTGTCTAGTTAATTCCTGATTGGGAAGATACCCCTGCATTTGATAATTAGTGTATCCTAAGCGAAATGTGTTTACATCATTTCCTCCAGTAAGAGCTATTGAATTGCTGTACTCCATTTGCGTTTCGAAGAAATCTACAGGAGTATTTTTGGCGGCGAGCCAAGGATAGGCTTTTCCAAAGTTTGGTGATTCTTCAACGAAAGAATCCCACTGGTAAACATTTAAGTTTGGATCAAATGCAGCACCGTAGGAACCATCTTCCAATGTAGGAGCAACCAAATCATCTACACCATCACCATCGATATCATCTTCAAAGAAACCTTGTGGTCCGTAATAGCCAAACGACGGAGCGGCATAACCTGCACCATATTTATCCTGATACTCTACAAAGGTTTCTTTGTTGATTTGACCGCCAGTTACCCCTGTTGAAATCGAAATACCAATACCTTTTTTCTTTGTACCTTTTTTGGTGGTAATCATTACAACACCATTAGCAGCTCGTGAACCATATAATGCAGACGCAGCAGCTCCCTTAAGTACGTTGATAGATTCGATGTCATCGGGATTAATGTCCGACGCCGCATTACCATAGTCGTAGCCATAGCGACCAGCGGATTGAAAGGTAGAGTTCCCTGTACGGTTACTGATAGGAACACCGTCAACAACAAACAATGGCTGGTTCGTTCCGGAAATTGATTTATTTCCACGAATGACAATGTTAGAAGAACCACCAAAATTACCTGTCGTTCTGATTTGCACACCAGCTACTTTTCCTGACAACGAATTAACAAAATTCTGTTGCTTTGCAGTAGTTACAGCGGCATTGTCCAAAGTTTGAGTGGAGTATCCTAGAGAAGCCTTCTCTCTGGGAATGTTGAGGGCAGTTACTACAACTTCGCTGAGTTGTTGCACATCTTGCTCCATGATCACATCAACGGTAGTCCTACTGTTAATCGGAACCTCTTGGCTAGTCAATCCGATAAATGTGAAAACAAGTGTGCCGGTTGCAGGTGCGGAAATTGAATAACTTCCGCTTGCGTCAGTGACTGTACCACTTGTGGTACCTTTTACCACAACGTTTACACCGGGCAAGGCAGATCCATCCTCTGAGGATGTGACCTTACCTGTGACGGCGAGATCCTGTGCCAACAACACGTTACTCGCGTGTATCAGCACCGCTGTTAAGCATACAAGTAGAATTCTCTTCATACTCTGTTTAGTTTTAGGTTAATGATTTCTTAAAAGACTCGCCCAAACTTAAGATAAAATGTCAATTGTAGGAAGCCGTTTACCACAAAAATTAGTAGAAAACACCATAACAATATACCCCATTTGGGGTTAAAAGGCGTTTTTACGGAATAAAAGTGGGGTTATTTCAGAATTCTGAACTCAATTCTACGGTTTTGCTGCCTACCCTGTTCCGAGGTATTGTCAGCCAATGGCTTAGCTTGACCATAGCCAATGGGCACCAATCGATCCTTATCGATGCCCTGTTGAACGAGGTAATTATAAACGGACTGCGCTCTCTTTTCAGATAGCTGTTTATTATAGGCAGGCTGTCCCAAGTTATCGGTATGACCGCTTACCTCGACTTTTATTTGAGGATTTTCCTGCATGAACCGGATAATCTTTTGAAGTTCAGGTATCGATTTGGACTTCAGATCATATTTATCCAGATCGAAAAAAATATTGTTTAAAATCGCCATCGAACCGGCGGCCGCACGCTCCAACTCTATATCTATGATGATCGGTTCGAAATCTTTAACCTCCGAATAATTAAAATTATAGCTCTTAAATAAATAGCCCCTCTTATTAATATACAGGGCATATTCCGATCCTTGCGTTAAGACCATGAGATATTCTCCACTGACGGAATCCGACTTAACCAGTGAAACCATCGAGTTCTTTTCAATATTGATGAGCTCAATTCGAGCCGCAAGCGGCGCCTTGCTGACCTTGTCCCGGATGATCCCTTTTACATAATTGCTCTTGAATTTCACCTGGTATTCCGGCGGAATCTCCACTTCGTAAATTTTACTGCGAGAAAGGCCTGATGGCAAGGTTTCTTCATGCGAATAATAACCTTTTTGCCCGTCGGCTGTGATGAAAAATGAGAACTGATCATCGTTATCGTTGATCAGATTGCCGATATTTTTGGGCGCGTTCCATACAGAAGAGTCACGTTCTGCAAAAAAGATGTCGTATCCCCCAAAGCCAGGCAGGCCGTTGGAGGCGAAGTACAACGTCTTGTCGTTCGCATGGATAAACGGCGAGATCTCATCTAACGCCGAATTGATTTGCTTTCCCGCATTAATAGCGCGTGTCCACGTTCCTGCCTCATCTAAAGTTGAAATCCAAACGTCTCTCCTACCCAGGCCAGAACGCCGGTCAGAAACGAAGTACAGTGTTCGTCCATCTGCCGAAAGCGACGGTTGTGACTCCCATTCGTTGGTATTAACATTCCGGCCCAAATTTTTTGGGGTAGTCCAGACATCCCCCATTTTCATGCTTTCGTACAAATCACAACTTCCAATGCCATCACGGCCAGAGCAGGAAGTAAAAATGAGTCGCCGCCCATCGGCAGAAATGGTACACGTTCCTTCATTAAGCGGAGTATTAATATTTTTAGAAATGCTTTCTGGCATTAACCACCTGCCCTGCTCATTTTTCTTGCTGATCATCAAATCTTCATCATCGTTCGGCCCATCACCTGCGCGACGGGTAAAAATCAGTTGCTTTTGATCCGCTGTCAGTACAGGGAAATATTGCATCACAAAACGATTCACCGTGTCGCTTAATGGGCGTCGCGTATATTGAGATTTAACGTTCTGATTTTTCAACGCAAATTCTGCACTTTTAAAAAGCATGGTTGCGCGTTCTATTTTGGTTTTATTCTGAGTCTCATTATTAATGTACGCGCTCAGTACCTTCATCGCCTGCTCATATTTACCAGACAGCAAATAAAGTTCACCCAAGTCATACCAAAACACTTTTTGTTTCCTCAGATCAGCAGTCAGACTGAGTCCCTTTTCGTAATCGCTCGTAGCATTCGGATATTGCTTCATTGAAAAATAGGTGAGCCCACGGCGGTAATACGCTTCGACAAAATTCTTGTCTTTATCCAACGCCTGGTTGAGTAAGTTGAGAGCTTCAGAAAACTGGCCGCGAACGCGAAAATTATCCGCCAGTGTGTAAAGTTCGATCGCTTTCTTTGACTTAGTGCTCAACTCGCTTTGACCTAACGCAGAAAGGGAAATCGCCAGCAGAATAAAAAATGCAGTGGTGCGAAACATTATCTAGATAATATCCATTAAAAAAAATGCAAAATACTAAGAATTTAAACGCAGTAACCGACTACGGGTGCAATGTAACAACTTAAAATTTTTACCACACAGGGTCCTTGCCATGCAATAGACAAACGGACTTAAAATAGATACTAAAACTCTGAATCCTGGGTTAGACCACCAAGATTGCTGAGACATGTCATTGTTTAAACCACAATATTCGAGATATCAATCTCCGGTGAATCAAATTCTAACATGGCGTTAATCAGTTTAAAAGATTGAAAAGTTTT
>DASQTN010000474.1:0-7440 GCA_035641895.1 Chryseolinea sp.
GACCTTCAAAGCCGGTTTGGTGCCCCAGGAGATTTTGCTATGGCTTACGTTGTGGCGCACGAAGTCGGTCATCATGTTCAACATTTATGGGGAATTACAGACAAAGTTCATTCGCTGCGCGAACGTCTCAGTGAGGAGGAAAACAATAAGCTTTCAGTGAAGATGGAACTGCAGGCTGACTTCCTCGCGGGAGTGTGGGCACATCATGCTGACCAATTAAATAACATATTGGAGCCCGGAGACATTGAAGAAGCGCTGACAGCGGCGAATGCAATTGGTGACGATCGTCTTCAAAAAAAATCACAGGGCTATGTCGTCCCTGATGCGTTTACTCACGGGACGTCAGAGCAACGTATGTACTGGTTTAAAAAAGGATTTGAAACCGGCGATATCGAGCAAGGCGATACCTTTGAACAAGTTCAATGAGACTGAAATCGCACGAATAAATTTTTCTATCTGATTTACAGCTAGTAGATTTGAATTGAAGTCTTACGCAAAACTTCAAACTTCAAACCTTGAACTTCAAACTAAAAAACTATGTCAAAAACACACGATCAAAAGAAAGAAGCAAAAAAACCTGCTGCCAAAAGCTTGAAAGAAAAGCGGGCTGAAAAAAAAGCTAAGAAGGAGAAGAGGGGTTAATTCGTCATCCGCATTAAAGAGTCGTCAGACCGCTTCAAGTGGTCTGACGACTTTACAAATTATTTCAACGTCTTAAGAAGATCTTCATTCATCATTTGGTAGTCACGATTGTTGGCTGCCTGCGCTGCCTTCAGCGATGCATTTGCCGACGCTGTCGCGGCAGCCTTATCACCCAAAGCTTTTTCTATTTTCGCCTTTTGGTGAAGCACCCAAAATGCAGAGGGGTTAGCTTCCGCAGCTTGCGTTATCCAGGTATGGGCTTGCTTTAAGTCCTTTCCAGTTTCAAGATAGTAAACGGCAGCCTGGAAATAATTGTTAGGGTTGACCTTTGTAGCCGCTTCAATTGATTTCATAACTTTCGCATCATAATCCACTGAAATTGTGAATTTTACGGAAGTATTCTCCCATGCTAGTTGAACCTTTGCGTTCTTGCTGTCATCAGAAATGTCACCGATATTAAACGTCAGGGTCTCAACTTTTTCGGATAGTTTCTCTGGCTTTACCTTAAATTTTGCCGCGTCTTTGCTCGCATCATAGGCATCAAGGTTACCTCCAAGATTCACATCCTTGTAAAGCGATACGGTCCATTCTGTAGCTCCGGGCCAGGTAAGTATTAAGTATTCGCCTTTAGGAACTGCAGTTCCTTCAACCTTCACATCGTCGGAAAAGGATATTTTGGTACCATTATTCGCACCAGTTCTCCAGATCTTGCCGTAGGGTACCAATGCTGTTGCATCGGTTGTAAAAACTTTTCTGCCTTTCACGCGTGGTCTGGAATAATCAATTTTTACATCGGTAAGCCCCACTGTAGTGGACACTGAGCCCGCTGGACTTGGCTGAGGAGTCTGAACTTGAGCCTCAACAGCAAAGGTGAGAATAGCAAGCGCAACGATCAATAAACTTTTTTTCATTGGTGGTATGTTTAATTATTTTGGGTGCCAAAGTTAACCAATCTTTCGAGAGAAGAAATTAAGATGTTATGAAGCTTCCAGATAGCTTTTATCAGCGGCCGAATGTTGTGAAAATTGCACGTGAACTACTCGGGAAGGTCCTGTTTACAAATGTAGACGGTATCATTACCGGCGGTATGATCGTGGAGACAGAGGCCTACTCGTGGAAGGAAAAAGGTTGTCACGCCTATGGTGCAAAAAAGACAAACCGAAATGCGGTGATGTTCGAAAAAGGCGGCCATACATATGTCTATTTATGCTACGGCATGCATTACCTTTTCAATATCGTTACGAATGAGCCGAATATTCCCGAAGCTGTATTAATTCGTGCCGTTCAGCCGCTTCACGGCCTCAACGAAATGATCATAAGAAGGGGAAAACTAAAAAATGATTTTCACCTTACCTCTGGTCCAGGTAAACTGACTAAAGCGCTGGGCATTGATAGAAAACTAAATGGTAAATTTTTAAATGGTAACGAAGTTTGGGTTGAAGAGGGAGTACGGAACGTCCGCGCAAAAGACATCCTTGCAAGTCCGCGGATCGGAATAGATTACGCCGGGGAAGACGCTAACTTACCTTGGCGATTTACGCTTAACGGAAATGGCTGGGTAAGTAAGTAAGTATCAATTGACATTTGAGAAATGAAACAGGACCGTATATTTGCAACAAATTATTTTTTTTATCGCATGAGATTTATTTTTTCCTCATTCCTCCTTTTCGTCACTTTTTTATCTACTGCCCAACACCTGACGACGAATTCGTTTCAACTTTCTAACACCACCTACGACGAACTTAATCCTGTTGTCAGTCCGGATGGAAAGTCACTTTACATTACCGTTTCTAATCACCCTCAGAATGCTGGCGGCAAAAAAGATCCCGGCGATATTTGGGTATGCGTTATGACTGAAACGAATCAATGGTCGGCGCCGGTTCACGCTGGTACATTGCTAAATGATATAGGATTTAATGCCGTTGCTGGGTTTTCAGCCGATGGCAGTCAGATGTTCTTGCTCAGCCACTATGGAATTTCCGGAAATGCACCGCGCACGCAAGGTATCTCGGTTGCTCGTTCTAACAACAACGGTTGGTCTAAACCTGAAAATATCAACATTCCATATTTTCAGAATAAGTCTGGAGTCTTAAATGGATATATACTTCCAGATCAATCCGTGTTTGTTTTTTCTGCTGAGACCTATGGCTCACGCGGCGTAGAGGACATCTATGTTTGCACGAAGTCACCCAGTGGTAGTTGGTCCGAACCAAAAAATTTAGGGAGTGTCATCAATACTCGTTTCCAGGAACTGAGCCCATCCTTGACGGATGATGGTAAAACGCTTTACTACTCAACAAACGGAGGAAAGGGTCAGGGAAGTTTTGATATTTATAGTTCCACAAGATTGGATGAAGGTTGGACGAATTGGTCGGCGCCGGAAAATTTGGGACCGGAAATTAATTCGGAAGGTCGCGAGCTCTATTATCGGCCCAATGAAAAATCCGGTTACGCCTTATACACAAGCACGAAAAATAGCGATGGATACGGGGACGTAAAAATCTACATAAGCGGACAACCCGTTTTGAAAGATAGCGTCCCTAACCCTCCGGATACAGTTACAAAAATCGTCGTCATCAATCGTGAGCCGGAGGCGGACAAACGTGTAAAGGTTTACGGAAAGGTAACGAATGCAAAAACAGGTGAGTCAATCATGGCTGACATTCTCTTCACCGCGCCATCCGCCTCACAAGAGTCTCATGCGACGGCGGAAAGCGGATATACAGTGCTGGTACCTTCTACAGACCAGTATACGGTCAAAATTGAAGCCACAGGATATATTAGTACGTTGGAGAAACTTGATATTCAGACTTACGAAATGAAGGAGTTGGAAATGAATTTTAAACTTCAGCCTGTCGAAGTTGGTGCAACAGTAAATCTGAGAGACGTTCTCTTCGAGCAAGGTAAAACGGCTTTGTTGCCCCAGTCGTATCCTGAATTGGACTTAGTTATCGGATTTCTAAAAGCTAACCCCAAAGTTAAAATAGAATTATCGGGACATACGGATAATCGGGGTATCCCCGCACAAAATTTGAAGCTGTCGCAGGCCCGTGTAGAAAAGGTAAAGTCATATCTTGTTTCCAAAGGCATCGAGAAGAAAAGAATTACAGGAAAGGGATACGGCGGTAATCGTCCGATTGCCAGCAACGATACTGAAGAAACACGTTTGTTGAATCGACGAGTTGAGTTTACGATTTTAAAATTTTGAGACCAGCTGGGATGTGATGCTAGCAAGCCGTGCGCAAAACATAATGAGACTCTCCTTGTTATAATGCAGCGCGCCCAAAAAAGCCGCTCCAAAAAAGCGGACTTACGAGCTTTCCTCGCCGTGAAAATAAGATGTACTTAATATGACCACTCCTGTAAAGAGTCGCGCTCCGGCCAAATGTTTTTTTATAGACGATGACCTGGATGATCAGGAGATTTTTTTGATGGCGCTACAGCAATTTGATGATAATATCGAATGCGAATTCGCGAATGACGGTGCGAAAGCAATCGAACAATTGAGGGCTAGCGAAGGGAAAATTCCCGATTGTATATTTATCGATATGAATATGCCGCGAATGAATGGCATTGAATGTTTGGAGCAAATTAAAAAAATAGATCATCTCAAAGATGTTCCCGCTTGCATGTTTTCAACTTCAGCCGATCCGACGTTAGTTGCCAGGACGAAATCTCTTGGCGCCATTGATTTTATTGTCAAGCCTGCAGACATCACGGTGTTAAGCGAAATGATAGGTCAATTTTTTAAGTTAAACGTGAAGTCTGAATGAACAGTAAGAAGGTCATTTCTTCCGATCAGCAAGACATATTTCGAGGAGAAATCGGAAAATTGATTCTTGCAAAAGATTGGAGAGGAGGCGGGCTTGGGGAAGTACGTAATTGGTCTGAAAGTCTCACTTCGTTTGTCAGGCTATGTCTTGATGCACGTTTTCCAGCGAGCATCTGGTGGGGGCCCGAGTTTTTTCATATTTACAATGATGTTTTCCGTAGGCTCTTTAATCTTGAATCTCCTGATTTACTGGGCGTGACCGCGCGGGAGAATCCACAGCTCTGGAACATTTTAGGCGAGTCTCTTCAAGCCGTTCGTAAAGACGGATATGCTATTCAAGTACGGAAGAAAGCTACGGTAACTATTGAAGATACCAGTGAAGAGAGGGAATTCGTTTTTGACCATACACCCGTCTTTGATGCGTCAGGTACAGTGGCCGGAGTTTTTACGCTGGTTTCGGAAATAACTCATGATACGATTAGCAGAAAGCAAAATATCGCCCTCGAGCTTAGTGAGCAACGTTATTTTAAAATGACCGAAGAGGTTCAGGATTATGCAATTATTTTGCTTGATAGGGATGGCACAATTTTAAACTGGAATAAAGGCGCCCAAAAAATAAAAGGCTATAACGATAACGAGATCATCGGGCACAATTTTTCTGTTTTCTATCTCGACGAAGATCGAAAGAATAAATTGCCGGATCAATTAAGACGTCAGGCGGAAACTGAGGGGCGGGCGATGCACGAAGGTTGGCGGAAACGAAAGGATGGGAGCAGGTTTTGGGGGAGCATTGTTATAACGGCACTCCACGATCGTCAAAACAACGTTATAGGATTCACGAAAGTTACGAGGGATCTGACGGAACGAAAGTTAGCGGAAGACACCATGCGACAGGATGCAGCTGAACTCGAATCAAAAAATAGACAGCTGGAACAATTTGCTTACATCGCGTCTCATGACCTCCAAGAGCCTTTGCGAAAGATCCAGACCTTTATACAGGTGTTGGAAAGGAAGATAGGGGACCCGGAAGCACGGCAAAAATATTTTGATAAAATAAACCAGTCAGCCAAAAGAATGGCTGAGCTAATTCAATCTGTACTGAATTATAGCCGCTTGTCACACAGTGACGATCAGTTGCAGCCAACTGATTTGAACGTTATTTTTGAAAATGTAAAAGCTGATTACGAATTGCAAATTGAAGAGAAGATGGCTGTTATTAAAAGCGATGACCTTCCATCTGTCAAAGGGGTCCCATTGCAGTTAACTCAGTTGTTTGCAAACCTCATTAGTAATTCACTTAAATTTTCAATAACTCAACCGAGGATCGTAATTTCATCCACCATTTTACAACCTGGTGAGATTGAAAAAGTTAATCCTTCGTTAAACAACGAAATACGTTACGCGAAATTGACTTTCAGTGATAATGGGATTGGGTTTGAGCAGCAATATGCCGAAAAGATATTCACTATTTTCCAGCGCTTGAATAGCCGTGAAGAATATAGTGGAACTGGTATCGGTCTGGCATTATGTAAGCGAATCGTCGACCATCATCATGGTCACATTGAAGCTACATCGGAGTTAGGAAAAGGAGCTTCGTTCCACGTCTATTTACCGTTGGAATAATTTAAACAACTAATTTCAAACGATAGCGTGATGTATCTCACGTGTCTTCAGAACCTTTAACAACTTAGCTGTGAATTTTTCTTGTTAAATCAGCTACTAATTCCCTTATTTTGCGTTTAACAAAATTGTTAAACAAAAAAGACAATGGGTGCAGAGGAAGCTCAGACCGAAAAGCTGATTAAGGAAAAAGCAAAAACCTTATTCTTTCAAAAGGGTTTTCTGGATGCTACAACTCAGGAGATAGCGGATGAAGCAGGTGTTAACCGCGCACTGATTCATTATTATTTCAGATCCCGGGAATTAATGCTGGAAACTTTATTGAATGAAACACTTCAGGAAAAGCAGGACCGTGTGCGAAATGTGCTTATCTCCGACCTTCCCTTCCGGGAAAAAATTGCCCACTATATTGATACAATCGTGGATTACGGACTAAAGTATCCCTACCTGGATAACTTTATCATCAGTGAGACAGCGCGTCGACCGGAGAAGGTGAAGTTGTTTTGCGCAAAAGCCCGGTTTAAATCGAGCGATCTCATTCGCGAAGCGCTTGAGCAGGAAATTAAGAAAGGTAAGCTCGCTCCAATTTCCGCAGAGCATTTTATCGTTAACCTTATCTCGCTTTGTAATTACCCTTTGCTGGCAAAGTCAGTCATACAAACCATTCATGGATTGACCGACACAGCATATCGTAAATTTTTATTGGAACGCAAGCATATTATTTTCCGTACCATATTCGATGAAGACATGCCGGAATTGTCGGTTAAAGAAGAACTAACTAAAAATCGCGTATAAGAAATGATATTTTCGCGACAAAAATTATTGCTATACGCCTGGACGGCTTTCATTGGTGTTATACCAACAGTCGCACATGCACAAACTACCACGGACAGTGTGTTGCAGGTAGCTACCTTGGATAAGGTGGTTGAATATGCACTTACACACCAGCCTTCTGTGCAACAAGCGGCCATCGATGAAGAAATAACCAGCAAAGTCGTTAAGGGAAAATTAGCCGATTGGTATCCGCAGATTAATTTTAGCTACAACTATCAACGCTTTATTGACCTGCAATCGTCCGTGATCGGTGGAAATGTTATTCGGTTTGGTGTCAATAATACTTCAGCAGTTCAATTCAATGCTACGCAAAGTATTTTCAACCGTGATGTGCTGTTGGCCGCCAATACCGCATCGAAAGTAAAAATCTTGGCAAGTCAAAACACCAATCGCAGTAAAATTGACGCCGTGGTCGATATTACAAAAGCTTTTTACGATGTTCTGGCGACGGCGCAACAGGTCAAGGTAGCGGATGAGTCCATTGCCAGGTTGGAAGAAAGTCTCGAGTCGGCATACAGTCGCTATACCGCAGGAGTAGCAGACAAAACGGATTATAAACGTGCAACGATTTT
>DASQTN010000475.1:0-4036 GCA_035641895.1 Chryseolinea sp.
AGCGACGGCGGCAGGAACTTCTTCAGCCGGACGTTTATATGCATACGCTTGAATTACGACCTCGCTCAACACTTTGGTGGAATCGATTGCGGTTGCGTCTTGTGCATTGGCAGACAGGAAGGCAAAAAGACAACATAATCCCAAGCCAAAAATTTTGTGCATAAAGAATTTTTAACGCGTGCGCATAAGTAGGAAAATTAATCCAATAGAAACAGCCGAAACATCACGGGAGGCCGAAATTTATTCAGAAATGCGGTCCGGCCATCATATTTTACAAGGATTAGAGAAGAAGTTTCGCCATCTTGCGCGATCGAACTAAACCGTAGCGTTTCGGGTTTACAAGATGTGGGCAATAAATTGGCCCTCAAATCATTAAATAAACTACCACCATGGGAAGACCTCCAGTATTACCGAAGAAAAAGAAAGACGGATTTTACCTTGAATTGCGTAACAAAGGCGCAAAATCTGGCATTATTGTGATTCGCGACACAAAGGAAGCGATGTTGCAGGCTGCCAGGCAATATGAAAACACCAAGGATGTAATCATTTTGGGTGAACATAAAAATGGTAAGAAAGTCGAGGAAGCGCGCGCCAAAAAAGCGGTAGCCTAATTTCTTTCGAAATCTTGTAATAAATTTTCGATTGTTTTTGGGTTTTCAAAAAAGCCAAGAACTTTCAAGAGCACCCGATCCACCAGGGTATCGGGACAGGAAGCACCACTCGTTAATACAATTTTTACAGGGTTCTTTTCAGGAATAAAATTCTCAGTTATCATTCTTTTTTTCTCATGAAAATTGAAGTGATGAATTTTATTCCTGGATTTTATCTCCTCATCAGAATTAATAAAATAAGTCGGAAATTTTCGTTCGCATAATTCTACAATATGCGAAGTGTTGGAGCTGTTATAGCCACCCACTACCAACGCCAAATCTGCGTTTGTTTTCAGTAGCTCATATGTTGCGTCCTGATTATCGTTGGTTGCATAGCATAAAGTATCGCGGGTGTCAGCAAAATGATAAGCGATATTATCCGCTCCAAACTTTTTAATCATTATTCCCTTTAAATAGTCTGCGATTGCCTGGGTTTCCGTTGCAAGCATTGTCGTTTGATTGACCACTCCAATGCGTTGCAGATCTGTTTCTGGATTAAAATTTTCCGTGTATTTCCCTGTAAACTCCGCTAGAAATTCGTCACTGCTTTTATTTCCAAGAATGAAGTCACCAAGCGAGGCCGCATCAGCCATGTCGCGAAGCACCAGGGACGCACCACGTTGTGCGCTATGCGAAAAGGTTGCACGCGTTTCCTCGTGTTTAGGCTTGCCGTGAATGATAATAGTATAATTTTCGAGGCTTAGTTTTTCCGAGCGGTTCCATACTTTTTCAACGAATGGACATGTAGTATTATACTTCTGAACTTCAAGCCCCTTGTCAAGGAGCAAATGCTCAATTTCAACGGTTGTTCCGAATGCAGGGATGATAACGACATCGGCGGGCGTCAGCTCTGACCATGGAATGAACTGATGCCCATCTGTGTCCATAATAAATTTGATGCCTCGACTTTGGAGGTCATTGTTCACCTCCTGATTATGAATCATCTGGCTGAGCAGATAAACCCGTTTGTCAGGATTTTCTTCTATCGCTCTATAACTGATTTCAATGGCATTTTCAACGCCATAACAAAATCCGAAGTGACGCGCGATGAAAAACTGCACAGGACCAAAATCCAATAGCGTGGGCGAAAAATCCTGCTTGCGCAAATCTTTCAATCTGCGAAGCTCTTTGATCTTTCCAGTTATTGAGGACCGGTAATAAGGGGGAATTTCGAATTTTTTGATAACAGTTCTTTATCTCGCTAAGGCAAAGTTAGCCATATGTGGGGGAAGGATCATAAAAAAATATCCGTTAAAAGTTTTGAGCTTTTAACGGATATCTCTTTTGACTTAAGCGGCTTTAGATAGCTCGTCTTCTTTAATCTTGTTGGTTCTAATCTCCTTTTTTTCAAGATCGAACCATTTTACTTCTACAAAATTATTTTTGATGTACTTCAAAACCTCCATCACTTTTCCATCAATCTTACTGCGAACACGTTCGCCTTTTCTAAACAATCTCCTCATATATTTAATAGGGTATTACATTCTAAAAGCGTAGTTGAATTCTCTCGGGAGATCCTCATAGGTACCGGAAAGAATTACCATTTCACCCGCTTTCTTTTTCTTTAATAGTTCGTTTGCTTCCTTCACCGAGCTTACTTTCTCATCATTAATTTTCGTGATGATGAAGCCTTCCCGGATGTCTGTATATTTGGATAACCGTCCGTTACCCAATTCTTTAACACGGACTCCGTTTTCTAGTTCTAGTTTTTTCAGAATTTTTGTGTCAACCTCTTCCAACTGAAGTCCGAGGTTTGCGACAACGCTGCGTTCTTCTGGTTTGATGGTACCTGTTTTGCCATCTCTACTCTTCAGCTCTACTGGAATAACCATCTCCTCGCCTTTGCGATTAACGTGCATGTTCACCTTATCACCAGGACGACGACGACCAATATACTCAATTAGACCGGCACTTGTTCTGATAGGCGTTTCATCAATCTTTACTACGACGTCGCCTTCTTTCAGGCCGGCTTCTTTAGCCGAACTCTTGTCAGCAAAGCCGGAAACATAAGCACCTTCATTTACTTGAAGGTCGTATTCCTTCGCCAACTGGCTATTGACACTTCCAATGGTAACGCCAAGCCATCCGCGCTGGACTACACCAAATTTCACTATATCCTCAACTACTTTGCTAACGATATTCGATGGAACGGCAAATCCGTAACCTGAATAGGCACCAGTGGGGCTGGCGATAGCTGTGTTGATACCCAGAAGACCTCCGTTAAGCTCTACGAGTGCGCCACCGCTGTTACCAGGATTGATAGCGGCGTCCGTTTGGATAAAGGATTCGATGGCAGTACTTCCCTGCTCAGAGTTCCTGTTAAGAATATTGATATTTCGACCTTTGGCGCTGATGATACCGGCCGTTACGGTCGAATTCAGATTGAAAGGATTTCCGACGGCTAAAACCCATTCGCCAATTTTTGCTTTATCAGAATCTACAAAGGAAAGGAAAGGAAGGCCTTTCTGATTAATTTTTATTACAGCAATATCCGTATCAGGGTCGATCCCGATTACTTCAGCCTTGTAATTTCTATTATCGTACAATGTTACTTCCACTACGTCTGCATCCTGCACAACGTGATTATTGGTCACGATGTACCCATCTGCATTTATGATTACACCCGAGCCCGAACTTTGGCTAGGCCCCTGAGGTCCACGTGGTCCAAAAAAATCACGGAAAGGATCTGGGTACTGCTCCTGTTCCTGATCAGTCCTGCGGGTGCCATCCTGAGTAGAACGGATGTGAACCACTGCCGGCATCACTTTTTCCGCCGCTGTGGTGAAATCCAGTGCCACAACTTCGCCATTCTCATCTACTTTATAGGCAACCTTGGAGGCAGGAACACCGGTCAGGTATTCGACATTGACCCCTTTGTTATCGTCTTTATCAAACCATTCAAAAGTGGCTATGGTGCTGACGCTACCCAGGACCGCAGCCAAAAACAGTGTTGCAAATCTTTTCATGTGTATTCAAATTTAATTCTACTCTTATCTTTTCTTTTTTTATTAGCAAAAACCGCGCAGATAAACTAACGGAAGAAATTTTGTCAGTTAAAAAATGTCAAACTCCCCCATTGTTTTAAACCGCGCTCTGACATAAGTACGAAAACTTTCGGATTTTAGTTTCTGAAATAGTTCGAAGTTTAAGGTTTGAGGTTCCAGGTTGAGGGCCCTTCAACATTTGTACGCTGTTAATCAGACTTACAAAACTTAATATTTTGTATGGACCCACTGATATCAACTGAAGATAGCGTATTTGGCTACCGGCAACTTCGAACTAGAAACTTTAAACTCGAAACTAATATCCTTCCCCCGGTTTAAGGTATTTATCAGCTTTTAGTGAATTTTCAAAAAGATAACGCACCATTCCGATAAACTTGTGCA
>DASQTN010000476.1:0-5982 GCA_035641895.1 Chryseolinea sp.
TTGCGGAGCGATCCAGATTACGTCATACGTTTGCCATTCACCGGGTTTTCTCGACGCGTTGGCCAGTGGGATATGTTGTTTATAGATGCTACCCACTTGTCCGTTAACATAGGTCTTGTTATTGTAACCATCCAGGACTTGAAGTTCATATCCTGAATCGCCATCGCCTGTTGCTGCGAAGAAGATCCCGCTATTACCGCGTGCCTGGCCGGACCCAGTTATGTTCGCAGGAATCCGGTACTCTAGGTGAAATTGAACATTGGTAAAGTTTCGTTTAGTTTTTATCGGACCTGTGCCTTTTTTTACTGTGATAATACCATCAGACAACGTCCATTGCGCGGGTCCATTGGGAGTTTTAGGTGACACCCATTCGTCCAGATTCTTTCCATTAAATAAAATAATGGCGTCGGATGGCGGGTCGCCGGGTTTTGTGCTGGGTTCAACAGTCTTCGGAACAGGTTCCCAGACTTCTGTAAGTTCTGGTTTGGGCAAGTTTTGATCCTGACAAAAACTTGCCGTCATCGCCAGGAAGCACATCAAAATTATTAAGCTTGGTTTCATAAGGTAGTCATTCAGTTGTTAAAAGTCGTTTGCAATATCATCTACTTTTTTATCCTTGTCATCTCGCATCATTTTGTGCACGTTGTACGAAACATAGAGCATCTGTAGCCGGTGCTTGCCTTGCGATTTAAATTTCAAAATCAGACTGTCAGTTTTCCAAAAATACGTCTCATTTTTCATATCGTATTCTGATTTTCCATATAAAGACTCAAGTGCTTTCATCAAGCGTTCATCCTTGTCTGTTATGACGTTGATTTCGTAGATCAGGTCTTTGTAAGTCTTCAGTTCGACTTTGTGAATTTTTACTTCCCCGACTTTTTCATAGTCGGGATTTTCCACTTCAAAAAGTTTTGCAGGGTATTCGTCCTTTTCTTTAAACTCTTTCACAAGCTTGTACCCCTTTACAGAATCAATAGCGTATGCAAGTTTAATATCTTTAAAACCCCTGCGTTTGTCAAGCTCCGACAAATCCTGACCAAAGGAACTTGAAAACGCAATGAAGAGGAACAGAACGATTTTAAGTTTATCCATCGTTTAATTTATGAACTTAACGGGAATGGAAATTTTTGTTCTATCCCAGTAGAGCAAAAGATCTGCCACTTCATTTCGGTGATCAAATTGAATGGTAAATGATTCATGAATCGTGTCTGTGGTAGATATCGGGATATTAAAACGAAAAACATCCAGCTTTGAATTGTAATTATACGCGCCCCATAGGCCAACTTCACTATTAATAATTATAGTCCAGCTATCTTTTTGAGGAATGGTAAATAAGGAATAGGTTCCGGCTTTTAATAAGGTCCCATTGATCTGAATGTTCTTTGTCGTTGTGAGCTCTGTCGCCTCGTTGGCACCTGTTCGCCAAACCTCATCGAACGGGACAAGATTTCCAAAAATTTCGCGACCCTTCTTTTGCGGCTGCGAATATGTAATCTTAATATAGGCGTCTTTGTAACGGATTGCTGTAATGGCAAGCGGACTCGGTCGCGATTTTACTTCCTGACCCCATGCGACTGTAGTAGTTGCACCAAAAAGTATCAATGTGTAGAGGAAAAATTTCGGTAGTCTCATCAAGGCCTAAAGATAATAATTTGTGTCATTGCATCCTTTAACTTTTTCATTCTGCGTTGCTGTGCGGTATCCAGTAAGGTATCTCTGTGTTAAGTACAGACGATCTCGATCTTTTCAAGAATGAGTCCTGCTTATAATTATAGTAGCGGGAGATAAGTCTAGACTTGAAATAGAAACCTTAAATCTCTTTATGGGAAACAAAAATATGGCAAATGGGGATTCTAGTTTGAGGTCGCTACGATCGCGTATACCCAAAGCATCGAAGAAGGTTACGGATTTATGGCAGTGAAGTCGGTGACATTGGTGTTGATTCTGCCGGATCAGACGATTGCCTCTGGTAACCAATTTATTTATGGTGAACAGTGTGATCGTTTATCCTCAACGCACTAATGGATAGACCGGATTTTACTAAAAGTTCTAAAGCCTTTCGAAAATTACCGACACTCGAATGGCAAAAGGGAAGTCACCTATTTATTGAATTATGTCTGTTAGTAGTCAACTCTTCTTTTTCTTAGATGTCGTGAAGTTCAGGCAGCCGATTTTTTTATCGACGGCAGACTTATAACTTCGAACCTTATTTTTATTTATGGACCGCCCTGCCTTTGATGACATTTACATGGAACTGGCCGTTAACCTGGCGCGACGTTCACATTGCATTAAACGACACGTGGGTGTCGTGTTGGCCAAAGAAACCCGTATCATTTCAATTGGTTACAATGGACCGCCATCAGGAACACATAATTGTGATGAGGAGTGGCCCGAGGTGGGTTGCCCTCGCGATTCCAAGGGGGGATGCTCACTGGCGATTCACGCGGAGCAAAATGCTATCCTATATGCTGTGAAAAATAATATTTCCGTGGAAGGTGCGACCCTTTATACAACTTTGTCTCCTTGTCTCGCATGTGCCCGCATTATTTTCTCCATGAGAATACAAAAAGTTATCTACTTGAAGTCTTATGCCGAGCATAAAGGCATTTCCTCAGATGAGGGAGTAGACTTTTTAAGAAAATTTGGAGTAACAGTCGATCGTTACACGGGCCAACTCAGCAATGTAACGCACATGATCTAAAAAGCAGGAGTAATACAATCACCGTTCACCCTTATTTTAGATTCGGACGTGACTATTGAGGAGAAAATTAGAGTGTAAGCTCTATTGTATCGCTTTTTCTAAATCTGTAATAAGCTTTGCTGTAACTCCCTTTGCATTCTTATTATCCTTGAATACTACTAAAGCACGTCTTGCCATCTCATATAATCCTACTGGATTGTGGTCAGCTTTGTAGCTTCCGAGGCACCACTCAAGATCTGCCTGCAGCTGATTGTCGATTCCCAGGTCTTTAAGTTTTTTCAAGACGGTCTCGCTCGTCTTCACGATTGGATTAGATTCGGAAACGGTGGTAGGTTTTTTAGCTGCAGTTTTCTTTACGGGAGCTTTTGCTGTAGTCTTTGTTGCTGATTTAGCCATAATGAAGTGGGTTAATTTTTTTCTGCTCGAAAGTTACAAGCGTTAAATGGGTAAGGCAAGGGGTTGATTTATATAATTTTACGCAACCGAATGAAGTTGCTCTCACGCGGATGAGATTGTAGTACTAACGGCTACAAGGATAGGAGGTGAAAGCGAAAGTCTTTACTTGGAGGGTTCAACGAGTACCTCTTCAAGAGGAAATCGAACTTGTATCGTCAAAGAGCGGGATAAGATTTTATCGTTGGATGAAATGGAAGGTAACATCAGCGATCCGGATATGGATAAAAAAACGAAAGGGAAGTAAATCTAATTTACTTCCCTTCGCAAAGTTTCCTTAGGCCTTGCCTAATTACTTCTTCTTTTTAGCAGATTTTTTAGCAGATTTTTTTGCTGCTTTTTTTGCTGCTTTCTTCGCTGTTTTTGCCATAGCGTTTTTTATTTTTGTGTTAAACGATACGAAAAGTTATAACAAATATTTTATTCACAAAAATTTTTTGCAAAAAATTTTTCATTCAGCATTTTTTTTCGGATCATAAAAAAGAAGAAGTGAACGTCTTTCATCACTTATATTACATTCACTTCGGGTTGAAGTGTGATGTTAAATTTTTCTTTCACACTGTCTTTAATCTTCATCGCGAGCTCCCAAATTTTTTCTCCTTTCCCTCCACCGTAATTCACCAACACAAGTGCTTGATGTTGATGAACACCGATGCTATCAAAAGTTTTTCCTTTCCATCCACATTGTTCGATCAACCACGCTGCAGGAATTTTTACAAGTCCATGTGATGATGGAAAAGATGGAATGGTTGGATATTCCTTCTTGATAAAATCCATTAAATCAGCTTGTATTGAGGGATTTTTAAAGAAACTTCCAGCGTTTCCGATTTGTGCAGGGTCTGGTAATTTATTGCTGCGAATATAAATCACGGCATCACTAATCGTCTTCAACGATAAAGTTTGTACACCAAATTTTTTCAATGTCTCATCGATCGCGCCGTAAGTTGTATTAAACGTATGATCACCTTTTGTAAGTTTGAAAGTAACATTTGATATCAAAAATTGATCTTTAAGTTCTTGCTTAAAGATGCTTTCACGATACCCGAACTTGCAGGATTCAGCATCGAAATACCTTACATCGCCAGTAGCTTTTTCAATGCCTTCAACCATCAAAATATTTTTTTTTATTTCCACCCCATAAGCACCGATATTTTGCATTGGAGCCGCGCCGACGGTCCCTGGGATGAGTGAAAGGTTCTCAATGCCACCATAATTTCGATCGACACAATGCATCACAAACGCGTGCCAATTTTCCCCCGCGCCGACGCGGAGTGTTATACTCGTATCGTCCTCATGGATGATTTCCTTTCCATGGATCTCGACTTTAACGACTAACCCTTCAAAATTTTTTGTGAGTAAGACATTGCTTCCACCGCCCAGGATGAAATGCTTTTCCTTTTTGAATATTTCCGATGCAAAAAGTGCTTTAGCATCGTCAATCGTTTTAATGTTGATAAAGTACTTAGCGATTGCCGGAATTCTAAAGGTGTTGTAAGGTAAAAGATCAACATTTTGCTGTATCGTCATGGGTATTACTGAGATAAGATGATAGCACTAAGGTATTGAGTCGTATGGAAGACACCAAAAGTAGACGAAATGCAAGACGAAAAATCGGCGACTCTTTCAGCGCGCTCGCTTAAATGGTTCTATAAATTTTTAATTCACATTGTGAGCGATAAAACATTTTTATTGATCTCGAACTTTCCGTGCTGCCAGTTCTTATGCATGGTTTCAAACGCTGGACGAATTCCGGCCTTCCTGATTGCGCCCGTTCAGGCCGCCGAAAAAAAAATTGAGATCTAACAGTCATACAAACACTGATTGGTCTGGCACTTTTCACGATCTCTGGTCTCCCAAGAAGACGTTCATAAATTTCAACTTTATCACCGTATGGATAAGTCAACAGTGCATAACTTATTTCGCAGCCGCCGAAGTGTAGTGTTGCTCAGGACGCCACGACCGTACGGTTGGGTGTTATCGATAATCATCCCGTAGCAGCAAAGTAAATCCGTTCTAAAGTTTGTTATCGTAATGGAGACGTTTCTATCATCGCATCTGCAACATCCTTCTAATTCGACTTCTATACTTCTTCCGAAGAATCAAAGCGATCGGTTAATTTAGATTTTCGGCAAGTTTCGCTTTTGATAGTTTGAAAATACATATCCTGGGAAAGCGTCCGGCTAAATACGTAGTACCACATACTGCTAGACCACCATCTTTAGTCTGTATAAGGTTGGCAATTTCAAAAGGGTTGGAGAATCCCAAATACCGGCTGCTTAAAAATGTTCCACTGGGTTCATCGTAAAATAGAAGTCCGATTTGCTTTGATTTTGTATCCGTTCCGTAGACGAGAACATTTTTACTCTCGATTGTTGCTCGTAAAATTCTGACGGAAGCATTTTCCACCATCTCGGGCAAACTGTATCCTCCCAGATCAGTGCTTGATGAGTTTCCCGCCGTCGACAAATCTTCGTTGGGTAAAACAAAGTTATCTCCGAAGTTAAAACGAGACGAGGCGAATTTGCTGCCACCGAGCGCAGTAACCGCGCTAAATCCACCGTCATCCTGCTGACCTTGCACGACACCCTGCGGATCGTCGGAAGAAATGTCTGTGAATACCAACGAGAAGGTGTAGTTATAGAACCCATTAAAAAAATAAAGGCTGCTCGATACTTTTCCTACCTCAAATGGAAATTGTCTGCCTGTCCGGATGAAATGATTTATGATTGGCTCTTCGATGTCTTCTCCAGTTCCAATACTGTACCCTTTTGACGCCTGAACTCCACCCGATAAGCTTATGAGCGAAATAACAGATTGATTGCTGCCAT
>DASQTN010000477.1:0-2802 GCA_035641895.1 Chryseolinea sp.
GAGGCTGTGGTCGCTGGAAGATCCCTATCTATATGAAGCCGAAGTCAAGGTGGGAGAAGACATCGTGAAAACCTATTTCGGCATGAGAAAGATCTCTGTCGTAAACCTGCCAGGAACAACCTTTCCGTACGTCGCCATTAACAATAAGCCAGTATACCTTCAGTTGGCACTGGATCAGTCTTATCACCCGGAAGGATTTTATACGTTTCCAACGGACGCCTACATGCGTAAAGAAGTTGAACTCGCTAAGTCAATCGGCTTGAATGGAATTCGACCGCACATAAAAGTAGAGATTCCAAGGAAGTTGTATTGGGCTGACAAACTTGGTGTATTAGTTATGGCAGACTTGCCGAACAGTTGGGGTGATCCCGATGCCAAAATGCAACATGAAGCGGAAGAGACACTCCGTGGAATGATCAAGAGAGACTTTAACCATCCGTCGATCTTTACATGGACTATCTTTAATGAAACCTGGGGACTGCGTACGCATATAATGGAAAATGGAAAACGCGTAGGTAAATATTTGCCTGAAACCCAACAATGGGTTGCATCCATGTACTACCTCACCAAATCATTAGATCCTACACGATTGGCGGAAGACAATTCCATTTGCTGCGGCGCCGGGCATACCGAAACGGATATCAATTCCTTCCATGACTACCTTGCCGGCTGGCAGTGGGAAGATTCTTTGAGGAACATCACTGAAAAGACGTTCGAAGGAAGTACCCACCACTATGAAAAGGGTTTTAAACAAGGAACGCAACCCAAGATTAACTCAGAATGCGGAAATGTCTGGGGCTATGAAGGTAGCACCGGCGATGTTGACTGGAGCTACGATTACCATCGCATGATGAACACTTTCCGGAAATATCCTGAAATCGCGGGCTGGCTTTATACCGAACATCACGATGTCATCAATGAATGGAATGGTTACTGGCGTTTCGATCGTACAAATAAATTTACCGGAATTGAAGACATGGTACCTGGCATGAGGGTGAATGATTTTCACACACCCATATATGTATCAACAGGTAACGAAATCTGTAAAACGGTTAACGGAGGGGATAAGGTAACTGTACCGTTGTTTCTTTCTTCTATGACGGGAACTGAGTATGGAAATCAGCTTAAACTCGCTTATCAATTGGTCCATACAAACTCCATTGGTGAAACTACCGCAGTATCCAAAGGATCGCGGCCATTGGATTACCAGCCGTACGTGCAAAAAGAATTACAACCCCTCGCGCTAGACATGCCAAACCTTGGTGGCCTTGCTATCCTTTCGTTGCAAGTAGAAGATGTTAAAGGCGTGGTACTTCATCGGAACTTTATGCATTTTGAAGTGATGTCCGACTCAAAACTTCCGAAGGTGGAGGTGATATCGGTAAAGCCAGAAGCGTTTTCAAACGCTTCATTTACGAAAAAGCAATGGAACGTTCTCGATGGGTTAAAAGTGAACGGAGCAGGTCAAGGATATTTTGAATACACCATTCCGTTGGATAGTAAAATTGATTTAGGGCCAGTAAAAGAGGCGTACTTCCTCATTGAAATCTCTGCTAAGGAGTTGTTTGTAAAGGACCTTGATGTCAAAGAAGAAAAGACGGGCGACTTTATGTTGGGAGCAAAGGCGTCACCCAGTGGTAATCCAAATTCATACCCCATGACCGATGAAAAATTATTTCCATCGAAGGTAACTATTAGTGTTGATGGAAAAGTCGCGCTGAGCACAACACTGGGAGATGATCCAGCAGATCATCGTGGTATTTTATCCTGGCATCATCAGCTTAAGGATAAAAAGTTAAGAGAGGCCGGTTCATACGGATACTTAACGAAAGTTCCAGTCACAAAAGCACAATTGAAAGAAGCCGCAAAAAATGGAAAGTTGGTGATTCAGATCAAGACTGCCGGAGATGGTGGCGTTGCTGTGTATGGCAAATCATTTGGTCGTTATCCATTAGATCCATCGTTGGTAATGAAGAAAAAATAAAGTTAGAAAGTTCCAGGTTTGAAGTTTGAAGTTGCGCGAGGAGCTCGCATATGCGTCTGTAAAACAGTAAAGACAACGGAGCGCGCAGTCTTTCGTTGAACGTCATCTTGAGGTGTGTTGGCATGAGCGCTGTGCGAAGGATCTCGAAGCTACGGAGTGCCTATGGTAAAGGGCTGACTTGAAGAACACTAATCCGCCCGACCAGGAAATCCTTCGGTGCCGTTATCTCATTAACCTAATTAATATTGAATCTTTCGCCTTTATCAATCCGGTATTATTTTCACGCTCAAGCGCCTTCTTTCTATATCTCAAAGGGGTACGTAATCCATTCTTTCATTGCCAATGAAAATGAAATTACGAAATGAACCATAATATCACTTCCTTCTTACATGATAGCCGGGAAGCATGCAAACATTTCATATTTTAGAGAAACGATAACCCGATAGCTGGATGAAATATTATATGCGAATTTTTGGTTTTGTGACATGTACTTTATTTCAGATTACAACGTTGGCTCAAAGTGATTTTAGGCCGGGATACGTGCTTCAAAACAACGGAGATTCACTTCGTGGTTTTGTCAGCTATAAGTCAGGTGGTTCTAGCGCCAAGCAATGTTTTTTCAGGGAAACCGAGAAAAGTAAATCCACTGCTTATAGCGCGGATGAAGTCAGAGGATATGGCTTTTTAAATGACCGGTCATATACATCCAGCAAACTTCCAGCTTCCCCTGATCTGCCAACGCATAAAGTTTTTCTTAAGGTTTTGGTTTCCGGCCCCATCAGCCTTTATCGTTACAAGAAATTTTTTCTTATAGCAAG
>DASQTN010000478.1:0-3155 GCA_035641895.1 Chryseolinea sp.
AGGTTTTTCAAAAAGAGAAATAAATTTTCACCACGTAATCGCCGGTTTGTTACCATTTGGAAAAAATATGGACTCATCGGCGTGGCTGCCCTTACTCCTATACTACTTACACCTATTGGCGGAACATTGCTGGCATTGAGCTCAGGAAGCCCAAAGGACAAAATAATTTTCTACATGTTTATTAGCGCTTCGGTGTGGTCCGTGATAATGAGCGTAGGATTATACTTTTTTGGCAACGAGGTTTTGCGGTACCTTCCCGAGGTAACAAAATAATTTCGTTTTAAAGTGCGGCTTTAGAAATTCGAATATAAGTTTTGCACTCACCTCTAACCCCCACAAAAATCCAAAATCTAGTTAGCTTCCGATCCTACATGCTTTCCTTCGCTGGCATAGTTCTCGATTGGCAGACAACTACACATGAGGTTGCGATCTCCATAGGCATTGTCAATCCGGCTAACGGATGGCCAGAATTTAGCTTCCTTTACAAATGGCAAAGGATATGCGGCCTTTTTTCTGCTATACGGTTTATCCCAATTATCGGCCATGACAACGGCTGCGGTATGCGGTGCATTTTTAAGGACATTGTTATCCTTCGATGCTTGGCCGGTTTCGATTTCATTAATTTCGTTTCTGATCTCCAGTAAAGCGTCAATAAAGCGGTCTAATTCTTCTTTCGGCTCACTTTCCGTCGGTTCAATCATGAGTGTTCCTGCAACCGGAAATGAAACAGTAGGAGCGTGAAAACCATAGTCCATCAACCGCTTGGCAATATCTTCGACCTCGATGCCAGCTTTTTTAAAATCCCGGCAATCAACAATCATTTCGTGGGCACACCGTCCTTTTGTTCCAGTGTAGAGAATTTTGTAATGACCTTCGAGCCGTTCTTTGATGTAGTTCGCATTAACGATCGCCATTTTTGTCGCTTGAGTCAATCCATTTCCACCCATCATAGCGATGTAAGCGTACGAGATCGCCAAAATACTGGCGCTTCCCCAAGGAGCGGCGGATACAGCCTGAATCGCTCTGTCACCTCCTGTTTTAACAACAGCATGCCCAGGTAGATAAGGCTTGAGTTTATCATTGCAGCAAATCGGTCCCATACCAGGGCCTCCTCCTCCATGAGGAATACAAAATGTTTTGTGCAGATTCAAATGACATACATCGGCTCCGATCGTTGCCGGCGAAGTAAGGCCCACCTGAGCGTTCATATTTGCGCCGTCCATGTACACAAGACCTCCATTTGCATGAATTATTTCACAAATTTCAACGATGGATTCTTCAAATACTCCGTGCGTAGATGGATAGGTGACCATCAAACACGATAGATTGTCTTTAAACTGCGTAGCCTTAGCCTTTAGATCCGACACGTCTATTTTCCCGTCTTCATCTGATTTCACTACAACGACCTCCATACCCGCCATGACCGCACTGGCAGGATTAGTACCGTGCGCTGACGCCGGGATCAAAGCGATATGTCGCTGGGTATTTCCGTGATCGACATGAAAAGCACGGATAACTAATAGTCCCGCGTATTCACCCTGCGCCCCACTGTTGGGCTGGAGCGAAACTCCTGTAAATCCTGTTATTTCCTTTAACCAATTTTCGAGCGACGCAATAATTTCCTGATAACCTTGTGTTTGATCAGAAGGAGCGAAAGGATGAATGTTTCCTAGCTCGGGCCAGGTGACCGGGATCATTTCGGAGGTCGCATTGAGTTTCATTGTACACGAGCCTAATGAAATCATCGAATGAACCATTGACAGATCTTTATTTTCAAGGCGTTTGATGTACCGAAGCATTTCGTGCTCCGAATGGTGCGCATTAAACACCGGATGTGTAAGGTATGGCGATTTGCGTATTAACTCGGATGGCCAATTGATTTCTTGGCCATTGATCGATATCATGTCTAGCTTTTTATTTGCAACGGAAGAAAAAATGCTTAGAATAACATGGATGTCTTGCGGAACAGCGGTTTCGTCAAGGGTGATTCCGATAGTGTTATCAGCGAAATAGCGGAAGTTTATCTCGTGTTTTAAGGCCTCGTTTTCAATCAGTTTTTTGTCACTGACAGCAACTTTTAATGTGTCGAAGTAAAATTCATTAACCTGCTTCAGGCCTAACGATTTTAACCCCTGGTCAAGCGACTTTGTCAATGCATGAATGCGTCCGGCAATTTTTTTTAATCCTTGCGGACCGTGATATACAGCGTACATCCCAGCCATGACCGATAGCAAAACCTGTGCAGTACAAATATTGGACGTTGCCTTCTCGCGACGTATATGTTGTTCACGGGTTTGTAAAGCCATTCTATAACCAGGGTTGCCAGAAACGTCCATAGATGCACCAATAATTCTGCCGGGCATCTGCCTTTTAAACTCATCTTTAGTCGCAAAGAACGCAGCATGAGGGCCGCCAAATCCCATTGGTACGCCAAAACGCTGGCTTGAGCCGACCACGACGTCGGCGCCCATTTCGCCCGGAGTTTTAATAAGGAGTAAACTCATCAGATCTGCACCCATTGCAACGAAAACTTCCTTTTCATGGGCAGTTTCAATCAAAGCAGAATAATCTTTGACAGCACCATTGTTATCGGGGTTTTGAAGGTAAATGGCAAACAGGGATGAGTCATTTAAATCTAAGTCGTTTATATCACCAACTACTAAGTCAACTTCAAGCGGTGTTGCGCGGTTTTTTAAAACATCGATGGTCTGTGGAAACGTATTTTGATCGACAAAAAATTTGAAAGCATTTCTTTTAGAACCTTTTCGAGATGCCAAAAATAAATGCATTGCTTCGGCCGCAGCCGTGGCCTCATCTAATAACGATGCATTTGCAATCTGCATCCCTGTTAGATCGATCACCATTGTCTGATAATTGATCAATGCTTCCAGACGCCCTTGCGCAATCTCAGCTTGGTACGGGGTGTAGGCAGTATACCATCCTGGATTTTCTAAAATATTTCTTAGAATTACCCCTGGCGTAATAGTATTATAGTATCCGGTTCCGATGTAGCTCTTAAAAACTTTATTTCGAGAGGCGATCTGTTTGAAATCCTGCAAAAATTCGTATTCGGATTTCGCCTCGGGAAGATTGAGGGGCTTTTTTAGCCTGATTCCTGCAGGAACGGTTTCGTCTATCAGGTCATCGACCGATTT
>DASQTN010000479.1:0-4095 GCA_035641895.1 Chryseolinea sp.
GCAGCAAAATGAAAACAGATTTAAAAGAATCCGCCATCTTCAAAGTCAGTCGCCGCGACTTCCTGAAATCGACCTCAATGAGTATGTCGGGACTGTTGCTGGGTATCAGCTTCAGCTGTTCGGACACCTCGAAGAAACTCACGGGCAACCCTGAATATGTATTTTCTCCAAACCTTTTTGTAACCCTTAACGGAAATGGCGATGTAACCTTAATCGCTCATCGTTCTGAAATGGGAACAGGTATACGGACCAGTCTTCCGCTTATCATTGCTGACGAGATGGAAGCGGATTGGAGTCGCGTCAAAGTTGTCCAGGCCATCGGCGATGAAAAGTACGGTGATCAGAATACAGACGGCTCCTTTAGTGTGAGGATGTTTTTTACGCCATTACGAAAGGCTGGAGCAACCGTGCGTTTACTTTTAGAACAAGCCGCAGCAAAGGAATGGGATGTCGATGCATCGGAATGCAAGGCACAAAATCATGAAGTGGTGCATAGCTCGGGGAAATCACTCGGCTTCGGATATCTCGCGGAGAAAGCCGCGGCATTACCACTTCCGGATGAAGCAAGTATCAAATTGAAAACGCCAAAGGACTTCAAATATATCACAAAGCAAACTTCCATTGTTGATCTGAAAGATATCGTTACTGGAAAAGCAAAATTCGGCTTCGATAATAATCACCTTTCCAATACAAAAGTTGCCGTGATCAAACGCAATCCCGAACCTGGGCAAGGACTAAAATCATTTACTTCCGATAAGGCGATGAAGGTACCGGGAGTAATAAAAGTTTTTACACTAGACGCACCGGGATTTCCGACGAATCTAAACAAACCTCTTGGTGGAGTTGTCGTCGTTGCAGAAAATACGTGGGCGGCACTTGAGGGTCGTAAAGCGATCGAAGTTACCTGGACGAAAGGTATCAACGCAGACTACGACTCATATACCTATAACAATGACATGCTCAAACGTGTCAAGCAAAAAGGAAAAGTAAGAAGAGAAAGTGGCCAGGTTGAAAAAGGAATGGCAAACGCCAAGAAAATAATAGAAGCGGAATATATGGTACCGCTCCTTTCGCATACACCGATGGAAACACCTTGTGCGCTGGCGCATGTGCACGATAATATTTGCGAAGTATGGGCGCCTGTTCAGGATCCCCAGTTTACGCGTAAGTCCGTGGCTGAGGCGCTTGGTATGGATGTAAAGAATGTAACTGTCAACGTTTCGCTTCTCGGCGGAGCTTTCGGTCGTAAATCAAAACCGGATTTTGTCGCGGAAGCAGCACTCATTTCTAAAACGATGGGTACGCCGGTAAAAATATTGTGGACGCGAGAAGATGATATTCAACACGACTATTATCACTTTCCCGCCGCCCAGTATTTGAAAGTCGGTATCGACGAAAATAATAAAGTTACCTCCTGGTTGCATAGATCTGCGTTCCCACCCATTGATGGAACGTCGGATGCAAAGGCCAATGAGGCGAGCGGCGCAGAGTTGAGCATGGGTATGATCGATTTACCATTTGCTATTGATAACGTGTGTTGTGAGAGCCAGGTAGCCAAGACAAAAACACGCATTGGATGGCTGCGGTCAGTGGCCAATATTCATCATGCGTTTGCAGTAGGGTGTACGTTAGATGAAGTCGCTGCCGCACGAGGTGTTGACCCCATTCAGAATACGCTCGACTTGCTGGGCGGTGATAGAATGATTGACTTCGCTTCACTCACCTCGGAATTCTGGAATTACGGAGAAAAAATAGAAGATTTTCCCTGGAGTACAGCCCGTTTTAGAAACGTTATTGAAACGGTAAAACAAAAATCGAATTGGGGAAAAAGTTTACCGAAAGGAAGCGGTCAGGGTTTTTCAGCTCACCGGAGTTTTCTGACGTATGTTGCCTGCGTGGTAGAAGTTACCATCGATGACAAAAATAGGATCCGTATTCCAAAGGTAGATTATGTCGTCGACTGCGGAGTTCCGGTTAATCCGGAACGTATTAAAGCACAGTTTGAAGGCGGCGCGGCGTTCGCAGCAAGTCTCGCGCTAAAAAGTGAAATTACGGTAAGCAAGGGAGCGGTTCAGCAGTCAAATTTTCATAATTACCTCGTGGGAAGAATGAGCGATTCACCTTACGAGACCGCCGTACATATTGTCGAAAGTAACGAGAAGCCTACTGGTGTTGGTGAGCCACCCGTGCCACCCTTTATACCGGCTTTATGCAATGCAATTTATGCCGCGACAGGAAAAAGGATAAGACAGCTACCTGTAAAGTTAGCTTAAAACAATTATAAGTTGTTTTAATATGCTCCTGTCCATTAGCCGAGTGAGCACCACGCGGAAATTTAGTGCGTAGCAATAAAGATAGTCGTGCATCGACACTTGAATGTTGTGTGTTGAGCATTGGTTATTGAATGTTTCAACGTTCTGGCGAGAACTCGCGATGCTTACAAGGCCGATGTTTTACGCTTACCTCGCTCCTCCCACAAGTTTTCACCAAATCATTCGTTATACTACGACGCCATACCAAAGTCGCTGTGCAATGAAGAAGGGTCTGATCATGATACTTTGCCTTATTAGTTCGTTACCCTCCTGGGGACAATCGTTTAACCGCGATCAGGTCGTAGGCGTCTGGACTTCCAGAGAGGTCTCATTTGCAAAAGCAGCGGGGCACCGTCCGGTGGAAAAAACGACGGTTGATAAAATGAAACGTGGACTTGTCAATGCACAATTTATTTTTAAACGCAATGGACTTTTCTTTCTCAAACTGCCGGCCAACGCGCCAATCGAGTTCCGCGAGCTTGAATCCATGAACAACAAAATGTGGCACATAAGATCAAAAGAGCAGACGCTCTTTGTAGGGTCACTCGACGAGGACCTGATGATGATCAACGTAAAAATTACCAACGGAGCTTACTACTTTTTAATAGAAGATACTCCGTTGGTTTTAAAGATGGAAAGAAGCAGATAACGGAAGGTTAATTCCGGTCGATTGCATAAATCTCGTTGTCGGTATGCATTTGCTTAAGATCACCTTTCGAGATACCATAGGAAAAATCGGCGTAATTTTCCTCCTTGTCTATTTCGTAGACACCTGTCATCTTGTTTGTTTCGTACTCATTGGGAGACACAAAAACACTATCCGATGAAACGCTAATCACTTTTAATGTGGAGTAATTTTGTTTCTCCGTTTTGTATTTATACACATCGCCAACAACGGGATTTGCCATGTACTCAAGCTCCTGCTTCTTGGTTTCGCCACTGCTGTAGTTCATGAATACCACCAGGATGGCAATCAAAGCCAGCCCCGAAAATTGCCAGATCGGTGTTCTTGTTTCAGCTTTCAAATTATTGTACTCCCGCTTCAATTCGTGAGGCAAATGGGTGTCCGCAATGGCGTGCTTGCAATGCTGGCATTGGGCTACGCCGGTCCTGCCGATGGGAAACAAGGGGATCCAAAAAATATGTGCATGCTTGCTGTACGTACTAAGAACAGTGGTGCCTGTTTGCCCACAGCTTGGACACGCCGCCGTGGACGGCTGCGCGGATTTGAGGTGCACAGGCTTGCTTCCGTAAATAATCATAATTAATGGTTTGGTTTAACTTTATGGTCGATGCTATATTAATTCCAAAAAATATGTATGCTATTCCAGCAAATTAGGTAAGCGTGGAACAACGATTTTCGAAGCCATTCGTCCTATAAGATGCATTACGGGTCGACCAACGATCGGCTATAATCATTATAACTATTGCACCTTAAATCCCGTCAATGTCGGCCGCCTACAGGCATCTAATAAAAGGGGAGAAAATACGGATAGACCTTAAGCTTCGCACGATCGAACCATCATAATAGTACAGTGGACTACCAACATAATGATAGCTGAACTACACAAAACCTGATTATTTTTTGGACCTTAGAAACAAATTCAAGCTCCATGAACCACAAATACTTTCTTACCTGCCTCCCATTTGTTTTAATGAGCTCCTTATTCGGTCACGCTCAACACCATAATCAGGAAAAAAAAGCTGAGCCTCCCCTGACATTCGTTCCTGTCCTGTCGCAACTTTTGTCCGACCCTGAATTAGCAGAATTTAAACTCGAGTC
>DASQTN010000480.1:0-3442 GCA_035641895.1 Chryseolinea sp.
CCGGCATAGCACCGACGTAGGTCTTGCGGTGTCCTCTTATTTCTGCTTCATCATGAACTCCCCCTAATGACATCCTCACATATTTACGTTGAAGCGCTTTAGCAATAGAACGACCCAACGAAGTTTTACCCACACCCGGAGGACCGTACAGACAAAGTATCGGACCCTTCATATCATTCTTTAACTTGAGGACTGCCAAATATTCTAATATCCGGGTCTTCACTTTTGTGAGACCAAAATGATCGTGATCCAGGATTTTCTTTGCACGCTTCAAATCAAAGTCATCAACCGTATACTCACCCCAAGGCAAGTCGAGCATGAACTCAACGTAGTTCATGGCGACTGGATATTCGGCAGCCATAGGGTTGATCCTTAAAAGTTTCTCCAGTTCTTTGTTGAAGTGGTCTGCGGCAGACTTTGGCCATTTTTTATTTTCTGCGCGCTTTCTAAGTTTCTCGACTTCTTTATCCGGACCGTCAAAACCCAGTTCATCTTGCAGAACTTTTATTTGCTGCCTCAAAAAATAATCACGTTGCTGCTGGTCGATGTCCGTGTGGACCTTCCGTTGTATTTCATGTTTGATTTCCAGCATCTGGATATCCTTCAACATGTACTGCAACAATAATGTACTTCGGTCTATAATATTTTGCGTCTCCAGAATTTTTTGCTTGTCAGCAACTTCCACGTTAAGATTAGAAGAAAGAAAATTCACCAGGAAAGACATGCTGGAAATGTTATCCAAAGCGACTTGCGCCTCGATGGGAATTTCCGGATTCAGCTTTAAGATTTTTGTAGCTGCATCTTTTAATGACTGCACCAATGCCTTAGCTTCCTTGCCATTCGCATTGACTAAAGGCTCCTGGTGGAGATCAATGCGCGCGGTCAGGTAAGGTTCTTCCTGAACGAATTCACGGATCAGAAAGCGGTTTTTTCCTTGTATGATAATCGTCGTGTTGCCATCGGGCAATACGAGCATTTTGATAATTCTCGCAACTGTGCCAGTTTTATACAAATCCTCCAACGTTGGTTCCTCAGCATTGGGATTTTTTTGGGCTACGACGCCTATAATTCTATTTCCCTGGTAGGCTTTTTTAACCAGTTTTATTGATTTTTGTCTACCTACTGTAATAGGGATAACAACTCCCGGAAATAAAACAGTATTTTTTATGGGGAGTATTGAAAGCTCACCAGGTAAATCTTCGGGTTTTAAATCGGAATCTTGCTCTGGATTTATCAGTTGAATAAGGTCTTCTGAATCTTCCTGCACGAGTTGGATGGGTTTCGTCTTAAACATATACATAGTGTCAAACTGACACAACCTTACTTAATCGTCTATAATGGGCGCCTGCCGTGCTAATGACAATAGTAGTGCCAAGGAAGTTGTAAAAGAAACAAAATTGTGTCAACTTTATTGGCTTGGCATTATTTTTACCAGATAATGGTTCAGTGAAACCCTATTTTTTAATCTTAATCGCGGCCTTTTGGCTGCTGATGCACATTCCCTCAAAGGCTCAAAAGCCAAAAAGAAATTTTAAAAAGAGCGGCGTAGTGCAGTTAAACGATAGCCTGACAAGCTACAGTCAATCTGACATTTTCGTTTTTCCAAACACAAATAAAATTAAGTATTACCACGATGAAGTAAAATTCCAACGGATAAAAATGTTAGGAGCGGCCGGGGATTTTGAGGAAGAGTATGCAGACCTAAAAGCGTACATCAAAAATTTTGGTCCCGAAAATTTTTCGAGGGATGCGCAGTTGCTTTGGGACTTTGCAAGGTTATCGCAAAAACTTGGTCCGCCTGGCGAAGCAGTCCTACTTTATAAACTCGTATTGAAACATTTGCCTCAAACAATTGATGGTAAAAAAGTGAAGAGCGAATTCGATACGCTCGTAAGAAACGAATCGGATCTATATGTTCCGTTGGCGGACTATTACGAACTAGTCGATTACAGAAAAGAGATTGATACGCTAAGGCCACCGCAAGGCGTATTGTTGAACATGGGTGAAGCCATCAATTCTGACAAAGCCGATTATGGCGCAACCATTGGGAATGTAGATAACGTTTTACTTTTTACATCGAAAAGAAATTCACATGTCGATCCAATGAATAAATCCTACAATGAAGATTTATTTTATTCAATGAAGTTTGACACATTGTGGGGGTTTGCCGAAGAACTAAAGAATATAAATTCGCGATACAACGAAGGGTCAGGATGTTTGAGCAAAGATGGTAAGCAACTCTATTTCGCAAGATGTAATTCCCCTGACACTTATGGTAATTGTGACATCTTTGTGGCTGACCTTCGTGCCGACAGTACGTGGGGGAATGTGCGAAACCTGGGCGAAAACATCAACACACGTGGATGGGATTCACATCCATCACTTTCACATTCAGGAGATACGCTTTTTTTTGCTTCCGACCGTATCGGAGGATTTGGCTACTCCGACATTTACTATTCTATCAAGAATGAAAATGGCTTGTGGCAAAAGGCCCTGAATATGGGGCCTATCGTAAATACGCGCGGCGCAGAGGTTAGCCCTTTCTTTCATCGTAAATTCAACGTCCTATATTTTAGTTCTAACGGACAGCCGCTGACCTTTGGCGATTTTGATATTTACAAAGTCAACAAAAACAATCAAACCTGGAATGAGCCCAAAAACGTCGGTCCTTTGGTTAACGGTATGGGTAGTGAATATTACTTTACTATAGATTCTGAGTCGAGCTATCTTTACTATGCCAGGTCAACTGAAAATGAAATAGAAAATCTTGATCTGCATTCCTTTCCGGTACCCATGGAAGCACAACCGGAGGCTACTGCAAGGTTGAAAGGATCGCTAATAAATTCAGAAACAAAAAAACCATTTAAGGGAATCGTCTCCATTATTGATCTGGACAAAGGGGTTGAAGTGGCTCCTAAGTTTCTTAGAGACGATGGGTCGTTTGATTTCAATCTTATTAACAAAAGGAATTATTTACTGATTATTCAGGGCGATGATTTTTTCCGAATTGAAGAACTATTTTTTATGGATGGCGATACGGAGATGAATCGTGAAGCGGAACCTATTGAGAACAAAATCGCCTTTGAATCATTGGAGTTTGAGAATGGAAAAGCTGACATACTGGCTTCCATGCACCCGGATCTCGACAAGCTCGCCAACTTTCTCATTGATCATCCAAAATTCAAACTCGATATTTCTGGTCATACAGACTCACAAGGCAACGAAGATTCCAACTTACGACTTTCTCAAGCCCGTGCAGACGCGATAAAGGCTTATCTTATTTATCAATTTAAAATTGCGGCAGCAAGAATTGAAGCGCACGGATATGGAAGCGCAAAACCGATTGTCGAGGAATCGTCGGAAGACGAACGAAAACTAAATCGGCGAGTTGAGTTTCAGATCAGCCGCGAATAGCTAAAAAAAATCACCGGAGAAAATTCCG
>DASQTN010000481.1:0-6621 GCA_035641895.1 Chryseolinea sp.
CCGGTGAGGTTTACGCTTGCTCTTCTTTTGTCTCAGGCTTTTCTTTCAATAAATCGGGAGCATATTTTGAAATCGTGTCATACCAACGAACTAATTTTTTGATGTCGGACACATAAACACGGTTTTCGTCATAGGTGGGGAGTATGGCTTTCATAAATGATTTCAGTTCACCGGCTTCTGAATTTCCATCCACACCCAAATCATCTCCAAATTCAGCCTTCATTTTTTTTAACACTTCCTCCAATGGAACTGTTCCTTCTTTTGTAGTGGTATAAATGGATATTTCATGAAGCAACGATAAACGGTGTGATGTTGTCGCTACCAGCTTGGTTTTCGCCTCGTCCAAAGATTCGAGTATCACCCCCGATTTGGTTGGCGCAACTACTTTGAAAAGGCCTCCTTTGCCACTTATCGATGCTATTTCGGCTAATGTCATATCCTGCAAGATTTTAAGCGGGCAAAGCTAATGCAATTGTCTGCAAAAGTCCAACCTATATTTCTTTGTATTTCCGCAAGATGGCAGTGGATTTTTACCGTTGAGGAGTCCCAAGATTGAATGCTTGAGTTCCCAGAGTAAGTCACAGAATTTCAAAAAAAGCCCTCAGCGCTTCTCAACTCAAAATCTTCTGAATTTTCTCTGCGCTTATGCCTTTCAAGAGGTGAAGTTATTTTCTTTGGAGAAATTCAGTTTTCAGTTCGTGAATTAAATCTAAAACTTCGTCTTTGCCGTTTTTCTTTTCGGATGAGGTGAGGATAAGGGTGGGTAGTTCTTCCCATCGCGTTAGTAGGGTAGTCTCGTAGAGCTTAAGATTTTTTTGGAGCTCGTTTCGTTTGAGTTTGTCTATTTTCGTAAAGAGAATTGCCAGAGGTATATTTTTATTTCCCGTCCATTCGATGAAATCCAGATCTATTGCCTGCGGTGGCAACCTTGAATCAATCAGCACAAACAGGCACGTTAGGTTTTCACGCTTCAATACATAATTTTCGATCATCTTTCCAAAACCTGCACGTGTACTTTTACTAACATTAGCGTAGCCGTAGCCAGGCAGATCCACAAGATACCATGACGAATTAATTAGGAAATGGTTGATCGTTTGAGTCTTGCCGGGCGTTACCGAAGTCTTTGCAAGCTTCCTTGAGTTTGTCAACATGTTTATCAGAGACGATTTCCCGACGTTGGATCTTCCGATAAAAGCGAATTCCGGCTTGTCCGGCACAGGACATTTCGTTACATCGGCGTAGCTGCTTATAAATTCGGCGGTTATGATTTTCATTTATTAAATGATTGAAGGCTAAAATACTAAGAATGTAAGAATCGAGTGCCTTATGAATCGTTTTTAATAGTTCCAAATCCGGGCTTTTTCCTACCTTCGGGTGTATTTAAGTTATTTTTTAGACTGGATTGTTAAATTTTTTAAGCAATGAGCAGTATCCCAAGAGTACTGATTTTTTTAGCTCTTTTATTGCCTTTTTTTTCGACACCAAGTTACAGCCAGCAAGACCCTAAGGAGATTGCCCGGCAATACATGGAGCAGGCGGAATTGATTATGGCTGAGACAAAGGCTATGGACGATGCGCGCGAACTTATGATTACGGCCGCTGATCAGGACACTACCTTCATAAAGGCTAACTACGAGGCTGGACGCATGCATTTGTTAACCGTCGGAAAGGACCGCGCGGTAAAATATTTTATGCGCGTTTATCGGCAGGATCCCGCTTATCGGTTTGATATTGAGTATTTAATTGGTCGCAGCTACCAATATGGTGAAAACTACGACAACGCGCTTCAGTTCTATAATTTGTACAAAAATAAACTCGCTTCGAAATCAAACTATCAGGGAAAAGATAAGATCGATTTAGCAACGGTAGATCGTGCGATTTTTGAATGTGAAAATGGAAAGGAATTCCTTGCAACACCCTATGATTTTTCAATAGTCAATATCGGCCGTGAAATCAATTCGGAATTTGAAGATTACGCACCGGTGCTTAATGAAGACGAAAACGAAATTGTTTTTACCACACGTCGACGTGAAGACAACTTGAATGAGAACGTGTTTGAGGATAATAAACCTTACGAAGATATTTTTACAGCCAAGAAAACTGGTGGAGCCTGGACATTCGCCAAGAACGTTGGTCCAATTGTAAATACTGCGTACCACGAATCAAGCGTTGCCTTGTCTGCCGATGGTAATACACTTTTTATCTTTAATGATGAAGGTGGTGGTGATATTTTTTACAGCGAACGTCAGCCTGGTGGTGAGTTCGCAGCAAAAATTCCTTTACCAGGAATTATCAATTCCAGTTTCGAGGAAAAGTCCATCTCCATTTCCAAAGATGAAAAGACATTGTATTTTTCCAGTAACCGTCCTGGAGGTTTTGGTGGATTGGATATCTATAAGGCTACTAAAGATTCAAAAGGGGAGTGGACGAACGTAAAAAATTTAGGCCCAAAAATTAATACAGACATGGACGATGACGGATTGTTCATCGACTACGACGATGTAACGCTATATTTTAGTAGCAAGGGTCGCAAGGGCATGGGCGGATATGATGTTTTCAAGGCGACATACAATCCTCAGACGAATGAATGGAGTGAGCCAGTCAATTTAGGTTATCCTATCAACACACCCGATGATGATATATATTTCGTAATGTCGAAAGACGGAAAGCGAGCGTATTATTCTTCTGTTCGGGAAGATGGGATGGGATACACAGATATTTATATGATTACCATTCCCGAGGGCATTAAGGACGCTGTGCCTTTAACCGCTAAACCGCCGCTCAACCCACAAGTTGAAACGCCAATCGATACCACAGGCTCTACCCCGGTAGTCGTTATTCCCACGCAACCCACAAAGGGCGGCTTACAACCTCTTAAGTATATGGTTAGCGTTGTGGATGCTGCTGATCAGACAACGCCGTTGCCCGCGAAGATCAAACTGGTCGGCGCCAAAGACAATGTGATTGTTCCCTTCACACCGCTGGGAGATGGTGTATTTGAATTCAATATTAAAAATGCCAAACCGAAAGATTACCGTCTTTCTGTTGAAGTAAATGGATATGTTTTTCAAAATCTTACCATCAAGTTGGAAGGGGCGTCCACAGAGGAAAAGACAGTCTCCCGCAAGGTTGCAATGCGTAAGCTTGCTGTAGGAGTTTCATCGATTTTAAGAAATATTTATTTTGACTTTGATAAAGCAACTTTCAAAACGGAGTCTTATACCGAACTCAACAAGTTGGAGGCGATGCTAAGCCAAAATCAAAACATGGTCATGGAAATTTCCGGACACACAGATGCTGTCGGTACTAAGGAATACAATCAGTACCTCTCATTAAAGAGAGCACAGGCTGTTAAAGAATACCTCACCAAAAAGGGAATAAACACCCGGCGCATTAAAGCTAAAGGATACGGTAAATCGAAACCATTAGCCAGCAATGATGATGAGAACGGCGGACGCGCGTTGAACCGTCGGGTCGAATTCAAGGTATTGGAAAACTGACAGGTTTTTGGCTGGTAAGCTCGAATCAGCTCAAGCTGACCATGTTTCTTGTCCAGGCTATCAGCTTTCAATTTCTTTTGTACGTCAAACCAGTTACCTTCGGGCTTGTTTTACTGGTAGGACGAAAGAAATGGATGTAGTTCCCTATAAAGATACGCTTTCGAAAAAAGATCAGGTGGCTAAGATGTTCAATAACATCAGCCGCCGGTATGATTTTTTGAATCAACTGCTAAGTCTGGGTATTGATAAACTTTGGAGGAAGAAGGCAATAGCAGCTTTACATATCTTACAGCCTAGGCAAATTTTGGATGTTGCCACTGGTACTGGTGAGTTTGCCTTAGAAGCCCTGACATTAAATCCAGACAAGATTGTCGGGATAGATATTTCGGAAGGCATGCTGGAAATTGGTCGAAAGAAAATTTTGGCCAAGCATTTGGCTTCGAAAATTGAGCTCATTCAAGGTGATTCAGAAAATATTCCCTTCGAGCAAAATAAATTCGATGCCGTGACCGTTGCTTTTGGTGTACGGAACTTCGAAAATTTGAAAACGGGTCTGTCAGAAATTCTACGCGTGTTGAAGCCTGGCGGAATGCTTGTAATTCTTGAATTTTCAAAGCCATCGAAATTCCCATTTAAACAGGTTTATAATTTCTATTTTAGATCTATTTTACCAAAGATAGGATCGATAGTATCGAATGATAAAGCAGCTTATACATATTTGCCTAAGTCTGTCGAAGCTTTCCCGGATGGAGAAGATTTTCTTCACATCTTGCATGATGTCGGATTTAAAAATACTAAATGCAGTTCGCTAACGTTTGGAATAAGCTCAATTTACATCGGTACAAAATAGCTGCAATCGCGGTATTGATGTTATGTGCTTTGCAGAGTGAAGCGCAGAAAACGCGATGGGTTGAGAAAAACAATCCGAACTACGATAATCGTAAGCTGACATACGGTTTCCTCATTGGTATTCACTCGTCGATCTTTCAAATCCAGTACTCCGATATGTTTGTCACGCCTGCGCTGGACACAGTTTCAGCAGTGCTGCCCAGCTGGTCTTCGGGATTTTCCCTCGGATTTATTGTCAACTACAGGCTGACGGAATTTTTAGATCTGCGACTGACACCGGAAGTTGCATTCTATGAGAATAAGGTTCGTTATCAGTTTACAAATGATCCTCCGGTCGATGAATCAGTGGAAAACACCATTGTAGAATTTCCTATTTTATTAAAATACAAATCAGAACGCCGAGGCAACATCAGGATGTATATGGTGGGTGGCATAAAGCCGGGAATCGAAGCTTCAGGTAAAAAGAATGTGGATCAAACGAAACCGACCCTAGAAATTAAAGAAACGCATTTGAACCTTGAAGCTGGGTTTGGTTTTGATTTGTACTACCCATTATTCAAATTTTCCCCTGAAATCAGATTTTCGCGTGGCATGCTGAACATGCTTGGAAATACAACAAACGAATTCGGCCAACCGTTGCAGCGGGTGAATACAAATACCATTACACTCTACCTTCTGTTTCAATAACGCTTGTACTTTCACAAGAGTTTGATTAATCTTCGTTATGACTGGCCGAATCGTTTTTATAACCGGTGCAACCTCCGGTATTGGTGAAGCTACTGCAAGGCTTTTGGCGCACCATAAATTCAAGCTTATTTTATGTGGTAGGAGGCAAGATCGTTTGGCAAAACTACGGGATGAACTTGCTGTTTCCACCGAAGTTACAACCCTTTCTTTCGACGTGCGAAATCAACCAGATGTCAAGCGTGCTATTGACTCACTTCCAGAAAAATGGAAAGCTGTAGATGTGTTGATTAACAATGCGGGAAATGCGCATGGCATGGACCCGATCCAGACTGGTAGCCTGGAGGATTGGGACGCAATGATCGACATCAACGTAAAGGGCTTGCTTTATGTATCAAAAGAAATAATTCCCGGGATGACAGAACGCAAAGCCGGTCACATTATTAACCTCGGCTCCATCGCCGGCAAAGAAGTCTATCCGAATGGGAATGTTTACTGCGCGAGCAAGTTCGCGGTTGACGCTGTAACCAAGGGAATGCGTTTGGATCTAAACCCATTTGGAATAAAAGTTACTTCCATTAATCCGGGATTAGTCGAGACTGAATTTTCGCTGGTACGCTTTAAAGGTAATGCTGACAAGTCAGCCACAGTGTATAAAGGAATTGAGCCTCTTACAGGCAAAGATATCGCGGACATCATCCTATACACATTAACGTGTGCACCGCACGTTGTGCTGGCGGATATCACAGTGTTCCCCACAGCACAGGCAAGCAGTACACTAGTAAATAGAAATTCTGGTAAGTGATTGACACGCAGAATTCGGTGGGCTCTGCGGGATCTCCTGAATCTCCGTGTTTAACTTTCGGCAAATGTCAAGATTGGCTAAGTTTTTTTTAACCGCTGAGAAAATGCAGAGTTTAAATGCATGAGTTCCACCGAGGGATGAAAAAATCCATTATGCCGGCCTCAGCGATTCTCATCACAAAACCCTAATGGATTTCTTCTAAATGACTAGTCGGTATTCTTGAGCACCAGACTTCATTCTATGTGGGACTAATTGTGTCAAGACAAAAAGAACATAATGTTTATAAATCGAACTCTTTCGTAAACTATCGACAGGAAGGTGCTTCATCAACGTTGGCTGGCTCCTTAGCCGCGACGGTGCGCTTTTGGAAACGCAACTGAATTTTGTCCCTGCCTGCGCGAAGCCGCTTCGGCGAAGCCACGGCGCACATGCCTTGCCAGGCCAAAGACAAAATTAGGTTGCTAATCCAAAAGCTGGGGAGGAAGTGTGTGCGGCCGCCGGTAACTGTGCTAATCGATAAGACTCAAACGACTCATGAGACTAAAACTGTTTCTCGAAGCAACGGGCATTTCACAAAGTTATGATTGTAAAATATTAGCCCTTTATTAATTACTCAGCGTTAAACTTTCGGACAAGATTTTCCTTGGCCTTTTAACACCAGAAGCAGAAAGTGTTAGAATAAAAAAAAAGCCTCTCGAAGAGAGGCTTTGATGGTCGAGGGTTCTATATCGATCAGCGCACTTACTGGCGGCCGCATGCAATTTCTTCCCAGCTTTTGGATTA
>DASQTN010000482.1:0-2717 GCA_035641895.1 Chryseolinea sp.
AACGCCGAGTTCTCCGCTTTTCCAGGCCGGGCCGCCCGTGACAAGACTCGCGATTTTGATTTTACTCTGATCTTCTCTCAATTGAGCACCAATGCCATAAAATTTTCCACTCATCATTTCTGTGAATCCCCTGCTATCAACAGGTGCAAAATAATTGGTGTGTGGATCCATGGTACCCGTAACAGCATTTACAAACGAACTGAACAATTCGTCGGTTGTATTGTGATTCTTGAGGGTGGTAAAATATCTTTCTATCTGGCGGCGAACCTGGGTACGTGCTTCTCTTTCAAGGGTTGTGTCTGCTTTGTAAACGATCTTCTGTTTTGTCAGGCTATCCAGCGTTCCTACTTTGTCTTTATTTTTCTCACGGTCGTCAATCAGGTCTGAATACTTGGTGAGGACAAGGTATTTGAGGCGCTTGCGCCAAACTTCGGCACGTTCTGCCTGGGTTTTCGAATAATTTACTTTGTCACCATCAAGCTGAATTTCCTCATCTTTAGAAAAGTCGAAAGGCTTGGCAAGAATGGTTTTATAGTATTCGGAAACCTCGTTCAGCCGACGGGTATAAGACTCGCTGATGGCGTAAAATGATTCGAGGCGTTCGCCGTGAATCTCGTTATCTATTTTGGATTCAAATAGTTTAAAACTGTCGATATCGCTTTGCAGGAAAATAGTCTTATCATCATCGAGGTCTTCAACAAAGCGTTTTAAAACCGTCTTAGAAAATTGATCGTCAATTTTCTTCGGGCTAAAATGCCCCTGCTCCAAAAGCATCCCAACATTCCGCAATATTTTTTCATTCTTCGATTTTGGATTGTCCTCATTCCTTCCCTGCGTTTGAAAAGCAAAGAAGAGAATGGCACCTGTCAGGAGCAGGTAAACCGGGAAAAATTTTTTGCTCATAATTATTTGCTTAAATTTTAGCATAAAGTAAAATTAACGGAAAAATGATCTGAATTATTGGATTAACAACTGCATGAGGTCTAATGTTTTCATAAAATATGATAAACGGTTGACAAGCATTTTTCTGATTAAAATTGCACAATTAAGGAAGGGTTACAATGAAAGTGCCAAAGTGAATCTACTGGAAGAATTGGCATTCCGTGGAAGCTACTGTAAACAAAAAAGTCCCGCAATTTGCAGGACTTTTTGGGTAATCGAGGGGGCTCGAACCCCCGACCCTCAGAATCACAATCTGATGCTCTAACCAACTGAGCTACGACTACCGTTTTTCCGGAGGGCAAAAATAGCGAAAAACAGGTCTTATTCAAAATTCCCCGTAAAACTTTCTGATTATTTCTTCGTTATGCCGGCAACATAGATCTTTTTGGGCTTGGGTCAGCCGTGAACGAAGGGACACAGCACACCTGCCTTCAAATTGATGGATGGTTAAGCGGCTGGTGATCTTAAGAATTTCTTAAAAATTTTCTGACGACACCGCTGGTTTAATTTGAGGCTGTCGTCTATGTGCATGGATGAGCATCGGAGGATGTTTCATGTTATCATGATCAATTGGCGAAGAGAATGGTCAATCTCCAAAGTTCGCTTCGATGTGTGTGAATTCTTCCTCAAATAAGACCGCCCATCATCGTTTGCTGCTGTTCGTCAGCGATTATCGCAGACCTTTGAATTTAACACCAGAACTAACAATAAAATAAAACTCCTAAATGAAACAACTTTCTCTTTGCCTTTCTTTATTCTTTTGCCTTTCCATGCTTTCGCTTCACGCCCAATTCCCAGGAGGAAGACCCAGCGGCGGGCAAAGTATGAATGTTGGTCACTTTTATGGAAAAGTGATTGACGCAGCCACAAACAAACCGATAGAGGCTGCATCTGTTCAACTACTTCAAAACAAACTCGATACAGTCACTAAGAAGCGTTCTGATGTAATTGTTTCAGGCATGCTGACTACTAAAAAAGGAGAGTTCAGTTTGGAAAATCTGGCGGTAATGGCGCAATACAAACTTGTCATTACAGCGATTGGTTACAAAACCATCGATCAAAAGGCTTCGTTCCAGCTGAATGCTGGAGGTGCCAAGCCGGGCGACATGAGCAGTATGATGAGCGCGGTTGACAAAGACCTTGGTAACATCAAGCTCGAAGCAGATGCTTTGCAATTGGAAGGTGTGGTAGTGACCGCAGATAAGCCGTTGATGACCATGAGCATCGATCGTAAGATTTTTAACGTAGAAAAAAACCTCACAAGTGCTGGTGGTACCGGTGTAGACGTGATGAAAAGTGTACCTGGGGTAAACGTGGACATTGATGGAAACGTAAGTTTAAGAAATTCACCCCCTCAAATATTTGTTGATGGTCGCCCTACAACCATGACGCTGGAACAAATACCGGCTGATGCAATTGCTACTGTTGAGATTATTACGAATCCCTCGGCGAAGTTTGACGCATCTGGCGGTGGTGCCGGCATTCTCAACATCGTATTAAAGAAGAACCGTAAAGCAGGGTACAATGGAAGTGTGCGGGCAAGCATTGATAGTCGGGGACGTCCCGGGTTCGGTGGTGATTTAAACATTAAGCAAGAAAAAATTAATTTCTTTATTGGATCCCAGATCGGATTTCGCAAGAGCATCTCCAACGCGAGCACCTATCGCAAAGATTTTTATAGCGGAACGACGGCTATTATTAATCAAAAAAATGGTCCAGTCGGAGAAGGATTATTCGGCTTTGGCCGCATGGGTTTTGACTACTTTATAGACAAC
>DASQTN010000483.1:0-3467 GCA_035641895.1 Chryseolinea sp.
CCTTGGTTGCAAATTGATCTTCTTTCTGATTTTCAAAAAATTCCGCTACGGCAGAGACGATTCCCTGCCAAACAAGGTTTATCGGATTTTCCTTGTCTTTATCCCAGTCTACAATTTTTATGTTCTGCGCTAGTGGTTTTACATAGCCTGAAATTTTACTATCCTTCACAACTAGTTCCGAATAGAGGTTAAACGTTCCACGCTCAATATCTACTTTGCTATACGCGACAAAAAAATCGTTTAGCGCTGGCATGTTAATTTGCTCGAATTTCAAATTCAAATCTAAGTCGGGAATTTCTTTGAGAACATTAATGTCCATATTAATACTAAGCCTTCCGCCTCCTAAGGACTTTGCTGTAGCTATTACGTTAGATGGTAATCTGACATTTTCGTTCTCAGCATTATTTAAATTTGTTGCAATTAGCTGCAGGCTATCAAGGTGAATATCTACCTTGGGTTTAGTGGTAAAATCGTAGAAGAAAACGGACCCGTTAACAATTTCAAGGCGATTGATCTGTAGCGGCATTAATTCTTTTATAGGCTTTGTCCAATCAACGTTCTCCCCGGTCTGGGTATCATTTCCTGGCTTTTTGTTTTCATCGCCATCACCACCAATAAAATTTAATTGTGGTTTTTCAAAAACTACCTCTCCGACGAACGACCCTTTAAACAAGGCAGGCCATTCAACAGAAAGGTCGGTCGTAGCTATGTCAATAAAGGGGACTTTCTCATGACCGTTGACTTTGAATAATTTTAGATCATGAATACTATAGGCTCCCCGGATCAGATGTATATCGACATCGCTGATGGATCCTTCATAACCTTCGATGTTTGCGAGGACCTTATTGACATAACGGGTGACAAAATATGGAAGCATTAATCTTCCAACGACTAACAGCAGAAGAATACTACCGAGTATTATCCATATGGTTTTTACTTTACGTGTCATACTAATTTGATTTTACATTAACAGAAACTGGCTCCTCATGTCTGGCCTCTTGATGGGTTACCGTTGCTTTACCGGTGTCAGGCTCTCTCTCTACTTCGACCACCTGCACCTTTACCGCATGATGATAGGGGGTGATATCGCTTCCCAGTTTTTCCGCATATACAGAAGTAAGTTCAGCTCCAAACAGGAAAATAACGGTTGAATAGTAGACCCAAATTAAGATGATCACCAGAGAACCGGCGGCACCATACGCGGAGTTAACCGAACTGTTTCCCAAATAAAAGCCTATTAAATATTTTCCCAGTGCAAAAAATGCCGTCGTAACCACAGCCCCTACCCATACATCTTTCCATTTAATCTTTGCGTCGGGAAGAACTTTGAAGAGTATTGCGAAAATGACGGTGATTAACCCAAGTGATACAATAATATTAACGGCTGTCACAAGATATAAAGCCCATCCTGCTAAAACCTTTGTCAAACTATTTTGAAACACAACAAGCACTGTATCAAAAACCAATGACACCAATAATAAAAATCCGATGCTGATGACCATAGCCAATGAAAGAAGTCTGTCGAGTAGATATTTAACAATTCCACGCTCCGGCTTGGGCTTGATACCCCAAATTTTGTTCAGACTCGTCTGAAGCGAAATGAAGACAGTCGTTGCACTAAAAATTAATGTCGCTATCCCCACTATTTTAGCAACTGTGCCGGTTGAATCTAGCGCGGCGTTGATAAGAATCTGCTCTACGTCTGCGGCACTTTTTTCTCCTATCAGGCGGGCGACCTGATTTACAAGTTCTTGCTGAACTACGTCCCTTTCGTAAAAAGTTGATCCGATCGAAAGTGAAATTATCAGAATAGCGGGCAATGAAAAAATTGTGTAAAACGCAATGGACGAGGCGTAACTAAACGAATCGTCCTGAAAAAAATTCAGGACCGTTTGCTTTATAATATCCCAAGTCGAACGCAAAAAATTCATTAAGTATTGTGATTGACGAACTTTGAACAAGAAACATTCCCTTTAAGAATGCGATCTTGGGGACCTCGTGGCGTTACGGGATGGGGAACTAATTAATTTAGTTGTAGAGAAAATTCCTCAAAGATTTTTTTTAAACGAGTTGCGAACCTCTTTTCTGTTGGCACGAAAATTTGAATAGAGAAAGAAATACTGCCTATGGATCGCCAACCCACACCGTTCTATCAACGGTTAGCTCTTGTTTTGATTTCTCTTACAATTTTATGCGTGGGCGTTTATTACGGGAAAGGAATTATCCTTCCAATTTTATTTGCGATTCTACTTTCGATGCTACTGTTGCCGATCGCAAATTTCCTTGTCAGGAACAAATTTCCAAAACCTCTATCAATCGTCATTCCGCTCTTTCTATCCATTGTGACCATCGGTGCCGTTGTTTATTTTTTATCTACGCAGGTCATGAACTTTCTTGATGACGCGCCGGCGCTTCGCGAAAGAATCACACAAGTAAGCGCTTCATTTCAAAAGTGGCTGACAACAACATTGAATATTTCTGTACCTAAACAGAACCAATACTTAAAGGATACGGTGGAAGGTATAAAAGGTGAAGCACCGACCATCGTGGGTGCCACCTTCTTATCCATCACAGAAATGATCTCGTACCTGGTGTTGCTGCCTATCTATACTTTCCTCATCCTATACTATCGGGCGACAATCAAGGTATTTTTTATTCGCGTATTTAAAAATGGTGACGAAGAACGCGTCCACGAAATTCTATCTAAATCAGGTACGATCGCGCAACAGTATATCACCGGGCTGTTGATTGAAACTACCATTGTTTTCACCCTGAACACGATCGGATTTTTAATTCTGGGGATCAAGTATGCAATTTTTCTTGCCTTGCTCGCAGCCCTTTTAAACCTCATTCCCTATGTCGGTATGCTGGTGGCCAACATCATGTGCATGGTTATTACATTGGTGACATCAGAAAATATTAGTGACGTTTTATGGGTAGGTATCATTCTTGCAGCAGTACAATTTATAGATAACAATTTCGGTATGCCGCTGATCGTAGGAAACAAAGTACGGATAAATGCATTAGTGACTATTATTGGTGTCCTTGTGGGTGGAGCTTTATGTGGAATTCCGGGAATGTTTCTGGCCATACCTGCCCTAGCGGTATTGAAGGTGATCTTTGATAACGTATCAGACCTTCAACCCTGGGGACTTCTTCTCGGTGATGAAGTCGAAAGTGCACCCAAGAACACCCGCTTTGCATTACCAAAATTAAAACGGAGAACAAAAACTGTAAAAGTATAGTCACATTAAAAAATAATAATAATATGAAAATCACAGCACAAGTAATTCTTGGATTTGCAGCTGCAGCGGTTGCTGGAGCAGCAATTGGAATGTTGTTGGCACCTGAAAAAGGAACGGACCTTCAGGCAAAAATTAAAGATGGCGCGCAAGATTGGTTGAATCAATTTTCGTCACTTCTGAACACAGGCCGCGATGTCGCCGCGGAAATTAAGGCGAAGACAC
>DASQTN010000484.1:0-4569 GCA_035641895.1 Chryseolinea sp.
AACCTTACGATGGAGTATGGGCACCTTATTGGTATAGCAATGTTCATCGCTCAACAGGCTTTGAAAAGCAGACTTCCAGCAGCCGACCACTTCCTGCACATTTGGAAGATCTTTATGAGCATGCAAAAGCGTTGTACGGAAAAATGCTTCCCTTTTCCATCCAACCCTGAAGCTGTATTTTCATTTAAAAACTCTCGTCGTTAAGTCCATCCTTACACTATATGCTACAAAAATTCAATCCAAAAAACGCAAATATTAAAATACATGTTAACGGCTCGCTATTGCCACGAAATGAGGCGAAAGTGTCAGTCTTTGACAGCTCGGTTCAAGGTGGTGACGCTGTTTGGGAGGGCCTGCGCGTTTATAAAGGAGGAATCTTTTGCCTGGACCGGCACCTGGATCGTCTGGAAGCATCAGCCCATGCCCTGGCTTTTTCACACGTACCCTCCAAAGAGGAGATCAAAGAAGCAATTTTTCAAACGCTGCATGTGAACGGCATGACCGATGAAACTCATATCAGGCTTACGCTTACGCGTGGGGAAAAAGTCACTTCCGGAATGGATCCCAGATTAAATACACAGGGTTCGTGCCTTATAGTTCTTGCGGAATGGAAACCATTGGTATACGACAATGCAAGCGGCATTAAAGTCATCACATCCTCACAAAGAAGAAATAGTCCTCAGTTCCTCGATTCAAAAATTCATCACAATAATTTATTGAATAATATTATTGCCAAGATACAAGCCAACGTCGCCGGCGTAGATGCAGCCGTTATGCTCGATGCAAATGGTTTTGTAGCTGAACTTAATGATACAAATCTTTTTTTCGTTACGGATGGGAAAGTATTTACACCATTCGCCGATGCTTGCCTTCATGGAATAACACGTGGCCTTGTGATCGAAATTTGCCGGGAGCATTCGATACCTGTGGAGGAACGGAATTTGTCGCTGACCGAATTCTATAATGCCGATGAAGTCTTTGCTTGTGGTACAATGGGCGAACTGACGCCAGTAGTTGAAATTGACGGCCGAAAAATTCGAAATCGAACGGAAAAGAAAATAACGAACGAGCTACATCAGCATTTTCAAAACCTCATTCCAAAATATTCGGAAAAGATTCCGCAGGGGTAACAACTTCCCGAAAGTTTTAAACTTTCGGGAAGTTGATGGAAGTTTTAGTTAATTTTCCATCTCAAAATAACGATCATGAAAAAACAAACACGCAGAACCTTTGTAGCAACTGCTGCTGCTTTGAGTGCAAGTGCTGCTACCGCTATGCCGACTATGGAAACAAAAAATAAAAAACAGCTCGTTCATCATGTGTTTTTCTGGCTGAAAAATCGTGATTCAAAAGAGGATCTTGCCAAGTTATTGGATGGACTCCGCACCCTCGAAAAAATTGAAACCATTCGCAAAATTCACATCGGTGTGCCTGCAAGTACCGAGAAGAGAGATGTAGTAGACAACAGCTATCAGGCATCGGAGCTAATGTTCTTTGATGATAACGCGGGTCAAAAGACTTATCAAGATCATCCAATTCATCAAAAGTTCATTAAGGAGTGCGGGCACCTTTGGGAGAAAGTTATTGTTTATGATTCAGTTGATGTATAAAATTTGGAATTGATTACGTTTCCGCTACCAATCACTTGTTAGTTCTACAAAAAAATATTAACAATTTATTGATGTAGCCCATAACTTTTTCCATCTTCGTGCGTCAACAGCCCATGACCTAAAAATGATTTTTAGATTTAGACATATTCTCCCTTAGGGAGTACGGAGAAATCAAAACTATAACCGCCCCGTCCTGATGAAAATCCGGACGGGGCGGTTTCGCTTTAAGCACCATAGAACAAACTAACATTTGTTACAGATTCAGACACATTGTCGAAGTAAAACATGACCCGCCAACGAAAAACACTTTTTGATAAAATCTGGGACGCTCACGTTGTCAAAAGCAGCGAAGGCTACCCTGATGCTTTATATATCGACCGTCACTTCATTCATGAAGTGACCAGTCCACAGGCGTTTGACGGCCTGCGCAAGCGTAACATAAAAGTATTTAATCCTTCCCGCACCACTGCCACTGCCGATCACAACGTACCGACTATTGATCAACATCTTCCGATCAAAGAAGCTTTGTCTCGCCATCAGGTGGAAACGCTTCGCAAGAACTGCCCTGAGTTTGGTATTCAACTCTATGATCTGGGACATCCATATCAGGGTATTGTCCATATTATCGGACCTGAATTAGGTTTGACCTTGCCCGGAATGACTATTGTCTGTGGGGATAGCCATACCTCGACCCATGGGGCATTCGGAAATATTGCCTTCGGTATCGGTACCAGCGAGGTAGAACAAGTATTGGCAACACAATGTGTTTTACAATACAGGCCGAAAACAATGTTGATTGATATCAGTGGTACCCTGAGCAAAGGTGTTGTAGCAAAAGACATTATCCTGTATATCATTTCGAAACTTTCAGCAAGCGGCGCAACTGGCTATTTTGTGGAGTACGCGGGCGAAGCAATACGTAAGCTTTCGATGGAAGCCAGGATGACAATCTGCAACATGAGTATCGAAATGGGTGCTCGGGGAGGTTTGATCGCGCCTGATGAAATAACATTTTCTTATATCAAGGGTAGAAAATTTGCTCCTCAGGGAGAAACGTTTGACCGGATGGTAGAGCAATGGCGTCAACTAAAGTCGGATGAGGATGCTGACTATGATGAAGTCGTGCGATTCGATGCCGCGGATATAGCGCCCATGATCACCTATGGTACCAATCCTGGAATGGGCATAAAAGTTACGGACAGAATCCCAACTTTAAATGAACTAAAAGATATCAGTGAACAACCATCGTTTTCAAAATCCCTTGAATACATGGGCCTTCAGCCCGGGTCAGCCATTCTCGGTCAATCAGTAGACTATGTTTTTATAGGAAGCTGCACGAACGCGAGAATCGAGGACTTGAGAATGGTAGCCTCGATGGTCAAGGGAAAAAAGAAAGCTTCTAACGTTGAAGTATGGGTTGTTCCAGGTTCTAAGCAAGTTGAAAAGCAGGCGCGCGAAGAAGGCCTGGATAAGATTTTTGAAGAAGCGGGATTTCAACTGCGGCAACCAGGATGCTCAGCATGCCTGGGAATGAACGAAGATAAAATTCCTGCGGGAAAGTATTGCATCAGTACCTCTAACAGGAATTTCGAAGGACGGCAAGGACCTAAGTCGAGAACATTTTTGGCAAGTCCGTTGAGCGCTGCTGCGGCAGCCATCACAGGCAAAGTAACTGACGTACGAGAATTGGTTTAATCCACCGACATAACTTTAAGGATAACCGTTACGATCCATGAGCAAAGAAAAATTTATAACGCTGAAATCACCCGCAGTCCCCCTGCCAATTGATAACATTGACACCGATCAAATTATTCCTGCGCGCTTTCTAAAAGCGACGACCAGGGAAGGGTTTGGGGAAAATCTTTTTCGTGATTGGCGTTACAATGCTGATCAAAGTCCAAAAGCGGACTTTGCGCTAAACATTCCAAAATACAAGGGCAAGATACTGGTGGCTGGAAAAAACTTTGGCTGTGGAAGTAGCCGGGAACACGCTGCCTGGGCCATTTATGATTATGGTTTTCGCGTTGTTATCTCAAGTTTTTTTGCTGACATATTCAAAAACAATGCACTAAACAATGCATTGCTTCCGGTCCAGGTATCGGATGGCTTCCTAAAGAAAATCTTTATCGCTATCGAAAAGAATCCCGACACGATCATTACAGTTGACCTGGCAGACCAAAAAATTGAGCTGGAAGATGGATCATCGGAGTCTTTTGAGATCAACCTTTATAAAAAGACGTGCATGATAAATGGTTACGATGATATAGATTATCTGCTGAGTCTTCGCGATGAAATCAAACATTTTGAGTTAGTGCATTAATGGATTTCATAAACATCAACACTTCGAACCTCAACACTTCAACACTTCTATAGATGAAGAAAAAAATTACCATTTTGCCCGGAGACGGAATTGGCAAAGAAGTAACTGCCGCAGGAAAAAAAGTATTGGAACAGATCGGCGATTGCTTCGGACACGAATTTATTTTCGATTATGCCACGATCGGCCACGAAGCTATTGAGGCTACAGGCAATCCGTTGCCTGATGAAACGTTGAAGAAACTTAAAAGCTGTGATGCCATTTTGTTCGGGGCAGTCGGCCATCCAAAATATGACAATGATCCTTCAGCTAAAGTAAGGCCGGAGCAAGGACTTTTAAAAATGCGCAAGGAGTTGGGATTGTATGCTAATCTGCGTCCCATTAAACTTTTCGATGAATTGTTAGGAGCTTCCAGTATCAAACCTGAAATATTGAAAGGCGCTGATATTCTTTTCTTCCGCGAACTAACTGGTGACGTTTACTTTGGTGAGCGTGGACGAAAAGATGACAACAATACTGCATACGATACGATGATCTATTCGCGCTATGAGGTGGAACGCATCGCCCACAAAGCCTTCAAGGCGGCACAGACAAGAAGTAAAAAAGTGACTTCCGTTGATAAGGCTAACGTTCTTGAAAGCT
>DASQTN010000485.1:0-7085 GCA_035641895.1 Chryseolinea sp.
TAAAATCCGGGTTAAAATAAATGTATCCACGTTCCTTCAGGTCTTGGTCAATCCTGAGCCTCTCAGCTTTTACAGCATCTAATTCGTATATGTCTCCTTTTTTCAACAACGACTCTTGTTGACGATCACGTATATTTTGTGTGAGATCACCACTTGGTTGCGGGAATACAATCGACTCAAATCTATAAGGTCTACGAAGCGTGATAGTATATTGGATTTTCACTCTCCGTTGGCCCAAGTGAATCGTATCAAATGCAACCGTATTGTGAAAATATCCATTATGGAATATTCTATTTTGAATAGCTGCGGCAACATGCTTTGGATTAGTTTGAGAAACCAGTACCGGTTCAGCAATTTTATTTTTCCAGAATTTTCTTTTTTTCGCCTTATTGGAAAGCATAGCGTTTCTTGCTAACGCTGGCCTCATCCACAAAAACGTGGAATTAGGTTTTGGTTTCAATACATTTTTAATGGAAGTTAAGTCCTTCAACCTATCGTCCTTGTTGCTAAATTTTAGGGTATGACCAATATAAAGCGGATCCTCCGATGAAATATTTTTTAACCCGGTGCAACCTGTTAATGCAAGAAAAATAATTAAAAACAGTTTATATGCCATTGACCGATCATTTTTCCCTGTTCTCAGTCTCAATCTCATTCTTCTCCTTTTCCTTGCGGGAAAATTCCCGGACGAAGATTACAGATATACCGGTATTTCGTATCTCCTGATAAACAATATCATAGGTTTCATTATTAAATAATTTCAGCTGCTTATCTCCATTGCCTGTAAGATCATAAATGATTGCGATATCACCCCGGTAATTTTTACCCGTGTTGCTCCCGGATTGATCCTGATTTATATCAATATCACCGCCTATTTCGAAGGATAAGCGATCATTCATAACACTCTTTGAAACGCGAAAATCCATGGCCGTTTGAGTTTTACCACCGGGCGCTGAATAATCGCTGAACGATTGTATTCCAACATCAATGTTAACTCCTTTGATATACTGACTCGCAAATCGATTAAGCTGAGTGGCCAGCAAGCTGTTGACACTGTTGGATAGGGCTGTCGTTGCAACAACATTGGAATTGACATCAGCACCGGTTTCCGGCAGAAATCCGCCTAGAACCAAGAGTCCGAAAACCTGTTTGTTCAATTCGGATTGATATTCCGGTTGCCGCAACCGGTCTAGTTTATTTGCCAGCACTGGGTAGCTTACTTTATCATCTTGCGGAAGATCTAATGAAAAAGTTACGACGGGCTTTTCGATAGTGCCACCGATGTTGATCCCTACTTCATAATCAAGTGATCGTTTATAAATCGACTTTTCATTTTCACCAATTTCGTTGCCAATCAATCCGATGGAATTAGATTCAACGGTATGCACGGCTTTTAAATTCAGGTCTCCATCTTCCGGACTTCCATGCCAGTTAATGGAAGAGCCCTGAACGAATGTGAAATTCCTTTTCACCAAATCATAAAAGGATAAACGATAAATGCCCTTCGTGATAGCATAACTTCCGGTAAGTTGAAGATTCCTACTGCGGTCGTAGCCAAGTTCCAGATTTGCACCGCCAGAAGCTTCAATGTAATCTCCAGACTGTTCATTAATGATAAGCCGGAGTACTGCATTGTCCTCGATGACAACCCTTGAGTTCAGATTAAAGTCCGGGAGACTTGCAATCAAGGAATCGTAAAAACTAATGGATTGCTCAGCAGCAGAGTCCAATAACAATGCAGGATCGATAAAGTCAATAATTCCATCAGCCTTCAGCAGTTCAATGTCATCGCTCGAAGTCACCAAAGTAAAATCAGTGGCGTCCTTAATGGTAATCTTGGCTTCAACATTAGTATCCTTCTCATTACCCTTTAATTTTATATCACTATCAAGGACAAGCGAGCCTCTTAGCTTACCCGCTGCGGAATCAGGATTGTTGATCAAATTATATTGGTCGCTATTTATTTTTAGGTCGTACGCAAATGATTGATAATCCGCCGAAGTTATATTTCCATTGATGGTGAGCGGATGATGTTGATGGTCATAGAGTGTAAAATTGTTAAACACCAACGATGAATTATCTACGGTGATCACATCATCCCGCACGTTAAAGGTTAGATTAGGATTGACTGTGGTTAATCCTACATCAAGAAATTGTAGACGTCCTTTAAATGCTGGTTTTTGTATTGGCCCGGTGATCGATGCTTTCCCTTTCAAGGCCCCCTTCAATTCTTCAACTGCTCCTGAAATTAAAAAGTGAATTAATTCGAGGTTATTCACCTCCAGTTGCAAGGCGGCATCGACTTCGGCATTATCCAAAAAATATTTTCCTTTTAGATCGACCTTATTAGATGCATTGCTAAGCAAGAATTCAAAAGGCACCTGGTTTTCATCAGTCACAGCGCTAGCGTCAATAGTCAATGGATTTGAATTGTAAAGAATTAGACTATCAATATTTGCCTTGAGGTTAAGTTGTTGATCAGGTTTGTAGGAAAACTCCGCGGAGAGAATACCATTATTGATGACCGTAGTATCTGGCGACAGGAGAAAGTTCAGGGGCGTCAGGTCGACATTCGTGAGTGAGACATCGAAGTAGTTCAAATCACCATCGACATTAATTCGCATGTCGTCATGTGCAATCTGAAAATGATCAAAAACAACATTATTTCTATTAATGTATACCGGATTTTTCGGATCAGTCAAATAATCATTATCGAATACGATCAGCTTATCGGGATAAATAAACCTACCGCTGTCGACGGGCAAAATGCGGGTACGCAAGCCCAGAAGCATAATGGAATCGTTAGCCAACACGAAATTTGTTATTGCAGTATCTCCTTGAGTCAAGATATTGAAGTCCACATTGCCCAGTTGAACCGAATCATAAAACAAGTTATTCACCTTCATGGTGGCGTTTATTTTATTCTGAAGTATCTCTAAATTTGTGTTTAGTGTGTCAAGCGAAATTCCATATCCGTCAAATTTGCCGGATGCGCCTTGCAGCATTGCTGATTTCTTTTGTTCATCAAATTCTCCCGTAACCTCAAAGGTCGAAACTTCATCGACATCAATTCCCAACAGTCTAATGAAGTTTGCATTTTTCCACTCAATGTGAAAATTCGCAGCCCTCTTTCCCGTAGGATCAATTCTGTGGCCGGATGTTCTTAAAATATTTTGCGACCAGGTCTCGATTACTTCTGAGGCAGTCCTTATATCAAAGTTTGATGCCACGCTAGCTTTCATATTCTCTGTGAAAAATTCGATGTCACTGTTTGATGGGGAAATGGTGGTACGGAAGAACAGTGTATCCCATAAGTACTCAATCGATTGGTTTTGAAATGCAATACCTTTTCCCTGTACATAACCTTCCAGCGAAGATTGGTCTATTGTTATTTTTGATTTCGTATCACCTGATATCAAAAAGGTGCTATCAGTATGTAATAGACGTCCCAGCTTAAAGTCATCTAATTGAATATCGTTTGTGAACACTAACGGTCCGGCGAATGAAATTTCAGAAGTGATCTCTGAGCGATAGTTTGGGTCGGCGATGGAGATCAAAATAGATGAATTGTCCTTTCTCGTACCGCTTTGAAAAGTGATGGAGCGCATTGATTGGTCCAAGATATCGATGTTGCTGATCAGTCCGTTGACTTTTATATTTTGATCTTCACCAATAATTCCATTTGCTCCCACCGACAGATCCATGGGGCCAATCCAAGATTGATTCAACCACGCTCCAAGATCAACTTTCTCACCGACCAGGTTTATATCAATATCGATTTTATTCACTTGTCGGGTAACTCGTCCAGCCCCTTTTACATTTCCCCATTTCGTAAGCACTTTTGCATCCGCGAATATTTTTTTTGGATTTCCTGAACTCTTCAGTAGGAGTGTTACATCTGGCGGCACATTTATATTTTGAAGAAATGGCGTCAGAATACTTTTGAATTCGGAACTGATCGATGCATTGATTGCCATATCTCGCCAGGAGATTTTACTAAGATCCAAGACATCATGTAATATCCCCTCAGCATGAACCTGACTATTTCCAGTTTTCAGCTTCAACGTTTGTATTTTTCCCGTGCCCATTGCGTAGTTTCCTTCCAACGCCAAGTCGGTAGGTCCCCATTGAAGAAATTGGTTCATCACGGAGTCGCTGAAAAAGTAGCTGAGGGCCTTAGGTGTAATTTGGCATCTTGAAACGATATCTACGTGAGCTTGAACCGTATCTTCTGCCGACTTCAAAACATAAGGGGCAGTAAGATCCGCATGGAGTTCATTAGGGCCGGAAGAAACATGAAGTCCGGATACAACCATTTGCTTACGATTCAATCTGAAATCTGCCTCGGCATTGGTTAATGTAAATCCAGGGAGTCGGACAGAGAGTGATTGCAGTCCGGCCGACAAGGTGTCGTCGCTAATTGAAATATCGGACAGGCTGAGTTGAATATCCTTCAGTGTGACGTGAGCCGGATCAAATTTCTGAGTTTCCATAACCTTGTGCCTATGGAAAGAAACTTCATTATTACTTAACTCCAGGGCCTTGATCTCAAAGACGATACCAGTTCCAAAATCTGGACTTAGCGCTTTTGTGTTTTCTGAAGCAACGGAACTGTCATCGGTATACACAAGTTGGGTAGATAACGTATTGACTATTGTGTGATCCAGAATTACTTCCTCAGCGGCGATCTTAGTCGGACTTGTGGAAAACTCGACTTTCTCGGTTATGAATCTTCCCACATTGGCCACAACACTTATTTCATTTACCGTAGATGTAAATTCAAAGACAATATTTTCTAAGACAATTTTTTTGAATTTAAGGTTTAGGTCAGGTGATTTAGTAGTGTCTGGCTGTTCTGCCGGTTTGAACGCATCAATTATGAATTGAATATTCAAACCTTCTTTGGACTGAATGAGTTTGCCGTCTATTCCTTCAAGGTGTATCTCATCAAAAATCAGTTTGCCCTTAACCAGTTCGAAAATATTTGACGTGGCTTTGATTTTACGGCCTGAGAAAATCTTATTCTGATGTGGATCCCATACTGTTAAATCTTCGATGGTAACACTACCCATTAATGAAAACTTGACGCCCCCTATGTTGACGTTGGCTTCAATTTTGGATGACAAGTAATCTGATAATTTGTGGGTGATCTCCTTCTGCATCGATGGAAGGTGGATGATGGCTATTGCCGTGAGAAGCATTAAAAGCAAGCCCAGCATCACTTTCGCAATGAATTTAATTATTAATACGAATATTTTCAGCGCCTGCAATGGCATCACATTTTTTTCAATTTTATACGATCTATCATGTCAAATCAAGGTGACGAAGATTCTTATTCTCAGTGATTGAAGAAAAAGGACAAAGGAAAATTACCTTAAATTTGACTACCCTCATACAGCTGGATTAGTTTTCCGGATTTAGATTCGATATGAAGAAAATCCACGAAACTCTATGGACCGATATCAATTTTTGCAAATGCAATAACGGGAGGGGTAAAAGCAGGACGTGCGAACGCGCAAGCATTCGCATAAAAGGCGCGGCCGTCTATGAAACGTTTAGAAATATTACCTTATCTTCTTGAAAGACGTCGTGCAATTTGCGTAGGGGATTTATTTCAGGCATGGGTGCCACGCCGTGATAAATAGAAGCAGGGCAAGAGGGCGCTCTAAAACATATACTAAATTTACAAAACTTATTACTAGTAAACACTGCACCCTAACTGTGGGATTTTCATAACTGAAAATTACTTTGAAGGCTATTGTAGATTGAGGTGTGAAAAATAGGCGATGGGAATCTGTTGCTAACAACTCTCATATTGATTCACGTAACCTGCCTCTCACAATAAAAATGAAGTTTCATTTTACTGCGAATTACAAGCGAATGGCAACTTGAAACTGTACCCTACTCCGTTCTCAAACTGTTCACTGGATTCGCCAAGGCTGCTTTGACTGCCTGAAAGCTGACAGTCGCCAGTGTTATCACCAGCGCTCCACCGGAAGCACCAGCGAAGATCCACCATGCGATCTCTGTGCGGTAATCATATCTGCTGATTCCATTTGAAAGAAAATAGTATGATGCTGGCACTGCGATGAGACAAGCTACAATGATCAACACCACGAACTCGCCCGAGAGCATTCTCCATAGATTTGGAACGGATGCCCCCAGCACTTTTCTGATTCCGATCTCCTTTGTGCGCTGTTCAGCCACAAACGACGCCAGACCAAATAACCCCAGGCAGCTGATAATGATTGCCAGCACTGTGAATACGATGGCAAGTCTGCCGACATTGTCTTCGGTTGCAAACTTTGCGGCATACTCGTCAGTAGCAAATTTATAATCGAAGGTAGAGCCGGGTATTACTTTATTAAATACGGATTCTATTTTCGGCAACGCTTCGGCTGTGCTCATTTCTGGATCAATCCGCAAATACATCCAACCGCCGCCTCCCATATTAAGATAAATAGCTGGTCTCACAGGTTCGAAAGGAGAGTTCATTACCATGTCCTGAATGACGCCCACAACTTGGAAGTCTTTGTCCATATTCCAGGCAAGGTTTGTCCAATGAACTGTTTCACCGACGGGATTTTCAAGCTTCATTTGTTCGACAGCCGATTCGTTGAGAATGATTGCTGAGGAGTCGCTTGCCATATCGCGGGAAAAAGTTCTGCCATCGATCACTTTCCACCCAACGGTCGTACCGAAATCTGCAGAAACGTTTAACGTGCTGAAACTATTATCTGCCTGCGGATCATATCCTTTCCAACTGAAGCCGCCGTTCCCTGACCACGTTGTTGTGATCGGTCCACCGGCGTCTGCGATTTCTTCAACCGCTCCGGAGCTCTTGAGCTCGCCGCGAAGCGTTTCAAATTTTTCGTAGAACTCTTTGCCCTTCTTCTGCATCATCAACAAACCTTCTCGCGAGTAACCCACCGGACGGTCTTTTACAAACATCAGCTGATGGTAGATGCCGCCAGTGGAAGCAATGAGCATGATCGATACAGTGAACTGTAGCACAACCAGTGCTTTCCGAGGTATCGATGCGAGACGACCAGCCCGGTACGAGCCCTTCAGGATTTTCAGCGGAT
>DASQTN010000486.1:0-2213 GCA_035641895.1 Chryseolinea sp.
GACCTTACCTACAAAGCGATTCCGGTTTCGGTTGATTACCTTCGTAACTTTTCCCTCCCGGTGCTCACCGTGCCGTGTCGGAAAGATTACGATCTGGACAGTATCGCCATCGACAGCCGAGCCCAGGTCTCTTCCATTCACATATATGTCTGGTTCATCCTTACCAATTTTTATATAGGCAAACCGTGAACTCACATGGTCCACGATACCCGTTATTTCTTCTTCGGCACGATTGCTCTTATAACTGCCATCCTTCACTTCAAGGATGCGCTCTGATTCCAAGTGATCATCAATTAAATGACCCAACATCTTGATGTCGTCCTTTTTCTTGAGATTTAGTTTCTTTACAATTTGTTTCAGCGAATATGCTTTTTCTTGGGCTTGATCTAAAAGGGCGAGAAAAGCAGCTTCCAGCTGATTTCGCAGTTCCTTCCCAGACTTACCCGTTGATTTTTTCTTTTTACTCATAATAGAATTAATAACCCCATGTGGCCTGTTATATTAACATGAATGCCCTCACAAGGTTAATGTTTAATGTGTTTTGACTCTAGATAGAAATTATATCCGTAGAGTTAATAATAATTTTGAAAATTTTTGGTAACGGACCTCACAACGTCGTTCCAGCCTAACGATTGAATATCAGCGTCACTTAATCCGAATTGCGTACAATTAAGCTTGGTATGTTGATGCTTTTCAATTTTAAAAATAGTTGGGCAAGCACAACGACGTCACGCACGCAGTAATCCTTAATCTTAGTAAGGTCCTTATCTTTATAATACACCGCATTTACCTGACTGCCGTCGATGCCATCCTTACTGGACGAAATGTTAAAAATGGAGGCCAGCAACTCGAGTGAGGTATAGTGTTTGTAATCGCCGAATTTCCACATGTCTAGGGTGTCGAGATGTTGAACCTCCCAAGCTTTCTTGCCCATAATATTCAAGGCCGCAGGAAGGGCAATCCCATTGACGAGAAGTCTCCGGCACAAATATGGATAGTCAAACTCTTTTCCATTGTGCGCGCATAACTTTAGCGTGTTAGGATCCATCCTTTCGATCATGCTTTTGAACTCACACAGCAGCGCAATTTCATCGTCACCATAATAGGCTTTTGTTTTAAATCCCATTTCGCCCGATTCTATCTCAATAAATTTCCCAACGGCGATGCAAATGATTTTCCCAAATTCGGCATAAATACCAGCCCGTTCATGATAAATATCTTCGTCGGTTTGTTGACGGTCTTTTTTGAAAAATATAGCCTTACGAGCCCATTGAGTCTTAATTCGTTCATCCAAAGTATCGTACTCATTTGTGCTGGCAACGGTCTCAATGTCTAAAAATAAAATGTCGCGGAGTTCTGAAATCATTTCACATCGGTTATTGGTAAAATATTAAATTATCAAGGGTACAAATGTTAAGAATGTAGGACACCCTCCATGTCTAACTCTTTGATAAACGATATATTTTCCTCCCGTATTGAATCGGGAACAAAGACAAATCTCTTATCGAAAATTTGGGAGCCAATATAATAACTTACCCAATACTCATTGTTGAGATGAAAGACCCCCGCGTCAATAGGTTCAATCAACATCGCGCTGTTTGGTGAAATGGTCTCTAAAAAATGCCTGAGTATTGAAGTTTGTTGTGGCTTGCCGTCTTTCTCCCCGTATCCTTTGCTAGCCACCAAAGTATTTTCAATAGGAACCTCATTGTTGTTTATAAGATAAACTTTCCACTCCAGGTCGCCGATGCTTTTTTGTCGCGCAACTGCGAGCGTCACATTTTTCACTTCCGGTATTTTAATGTCACGAATCATGATGGATTTTCAAATTCATTTCAAAGAGCGTTGTAAGCTTGTCCTGCAAGATCTCCTGAACTTCATTCATTTCCACAGCACCTCCCAACTCAGCCTGAAGGGAAGTTACAGCCTTATCCTGTATTCCACAGGGAATGATGTGATTAAAGTAGGAGAGATCCGGACTAACATTTAAGGCAAAGCCATGCATAGTAACCCACCGACTTGTCTTCACACCAAACGCACAAATCTTTCTCGGGTTCTTTTCAAGATCTATCCAAACGCCCGTCAATCCTTTTATTCGCCCTGCTTCCAGACCAAATTCCCTTAGGGTCTGAATTATCGCTTCCTCGAGAAACCGCATATACTGGTGAATATCGGTGAAGAAATTTTCCAGATCAATAATCAAATATCCTACG
>DASQTN010000487.1:0-2404 GCA_035641895.1 Chryseolinea sp.
GATTGAGGCGACACAAACCACGAAATTGGATTGGTCGACTTCAACAGATAGACAGGTGGATTTTAAGAGAACGTATTCGCGGAAATATTATGACTTTGCGGTGAAGCGGGTAATCAATGAAGTGAATTATTTTAAGGTAAAGGATCAATGGTCTCCGATCAGTGCGGCAAAGCTAAAGGCCAAATCATTGGCAGCGAAGTTGGGAATGAAGTGGAGTCGCTATGCTCATTGAATGATGGTATCGGCAAACCCATACAAGTCATGACCGTCCGAGATTACCTATTTGAAAATGCGAAGCTTACATATCAAAACAATATCTTTTACCAAAAAGACCTTCCGCGAAATAATTCTTTTGAAGAAATCTATCTAAAACTCAGAGCGAAAGAAAATCGGGTTCATTCAGATGACACGGTGAGGAACCTCCCCGAAATCAACCATGATCATCCGAATAGAAGAGAATGGGCAATGCGTAAAAAGACACTAAAAATATTGTACTCATTCCTAAGTACAGGCAGTAAGACCAACATTTTGGAATTAGGTTGTGGCAATGGATGGCTATCCTACAATCTTGCAAGGTCGTTAAATGCCAATCTATGTGCAGTCGACGTCAACGAGAAAGAACTTCTGCAGGGCGCCCGAGTTTTCAGTGACCAGAAAAATCTTTGTTTTGCCTATGCCAATATCTTTGACGCCATTTTTCAGCCAAACAAATTTGATGCTATAATTCTGGGAAGCAGTATTCAATATTTTAAGAATTTAAAAGAGTTATTTGCAACACTTTTTGATTTGATAAAAAGTTCCGGCACTATTTACATTGCCGATAGTCCGTTTTACGCTACGCCGGAAAAAGCAGACGCAGGGAAAAAAAGAAGTCGTGACTATTTTGACGCATTGGGTTTTCCGGAAATGGCAAGTCAGTACTTTCATCATACATTCAATGATTTGAAAACCTTCAATTACCAAATAGTCTACCATCCCCGGTCCATTACCGCGGTGATTAAACGGAAAATTTTACAGATACCTTTGTCGGTATTTCCCGTTATCGCAGTCAAAAAATAGGACGTAAGAATGAAAAAGAATATCTTCATTAGAGCCTATCATTTAATACCTCCAACGCACCGTAAAAAGGGTATTTGGATCGTTTCCTTGTTAGTCATTAATTCTTTCCTGGACTTTTTCAGTATAGCATTTTTCGTTCCTCTGATTTTGCTGATTATCAACCCTTCTTTTGTTTCCAGCAATGCTTTTGCGGGTGCACTTTATAGTTTTTTGGGAATGGAATCGATAAAGTCATTCATCATCTATCTTACGCTGGGGGTTCTGGTTTTTGTGCTCGTGAAAAATATTTTTAGCGTGTGGATCGCGCGCATTAAAATTAACTATGCCTTCGAAATCGCACACAGTCTGTCGTCACGCGCAATATCAAACTACATGGAAATCTCATTTGCTGATTTTTCGCACGTGGACTTTACACGAGAACTAAATCGTATTGCAAATTACCCTTTGTCATTTGCTAATAATATCATCGTACCGATAACGACCGTCCTAACGGAAATAATCATTTGTATACTTTTCCTAAGCTGGATGGCCTATTACGATTATAAGATGCTTCTTTTGCTCTTTGCCATCCTACTGCCCGTATTTGTCGTATATCAACAGAGGAAAAAAATATTAGGACAGATTAATAAAAATTTCAAAGAAAATTATCCTGCCTTATTAAAATCCACGCTTCAGGTTGTGGAGGGATTTCCTGAAATAAAGACATATCAAAAAGAATCATTCTTCCATCAAAAATTTCATGCGCTAAGCAGGGGTATTACCCAAATCTTCATCAAAGATCAATCTTTCCAGGCCGGAACGATTCGGCTAACGGAAATTATCATAGGATTCATCATGTGCTCCTTGATTATTTATACCGTTTCCGCTTACCAAGATTTTCAAAAAACACTTATGCTTCTTGGCCTGTATAGTGGCGCAAGTTTTAGAATGATCCCATCAGCAAATCGATTACTCCATGCTTCGCAGCAATTGAGCATGCATAATTACTTGGTTGATGAGTTAAATTTCAAAGAGCATTTGAAAATTATCAAATTTGAAAGTGAACCCACCTTTCAATTCAATGATTCGATTTCATTTAGGAATGTGTCTTTTCAGTATCCATCTGGTCCTGTCGCACTGAAAAATATTTCATTCACCATTCGAAAAGGAGAAAAGGTAGGAATTACCGGAAATTCGGGGGAAGGTAAGACAACACTTTTGTTGTTGTTACTGAGGTTTTTCAAACAAACAGAAGGGGAAATACTGGTAGATGGTGGGTTAATTAGAAACGAAAATAGTTGGCGGAAGCTATTGGCATACGTTCCCCAGAATCCTTACATCGTTGATGGAACCTTAAGTGAGAACA
>DASQTN010000488.1:0-8824 GCA_035641895.1 Chryseolinea sp.
CACAGCGTCTTACCATAAAGAAACATCGGTGAGGTAGGATCCCATGCAGTGTAACCTCGCGCTTCAAATGTGCTGCGAATACCACCGCTTGGAAACGACGACGCATCAGGTTCTTGCTGAACTAACTCACTTCCTTTAAATTTTTCAATTCCTGAAAGAGCGTCAAAGAACGAATCATGTTTTTCAGCGGTTCCACCTGTCATTGGTTGAAACCAGTGCGTAAAATGAGAAGCACCTTTAGCCATGGCCCAGGATTTTGCTGCAGCTGCAACAGCATCGGCAGTGGTCTCATCAATTTTTTCATGATTTTTAATTGCGGCACTTACTTTCTTATAAACTGCAGGGGCAAGTGTACCACGCATATGTTCAGCACCAAATACATTTTCTCCAAAAAATTTGGAAACATTTGGGCTTGGCAGATCGACATGTACACGTTGACGTTCGCTCAATTTTTTCAGAGCTTCAAATCTTAGGTGGGCCATAGATGGTTGTGATTTAAACTAATTTTGCGCCCAAATCTATCAGAATTTTCGAAACCCCATTAAAAAATAATCTACATTTTTAATCTTTTGTTAAGAATACGTTTGCAGAGGGTATTTTTTTTACCTGCCGGCCCTTGAATCGGCAAAAAATCATAAAATTTTACAGGTCCGAAATCGAATGAAAGATCTATTCCTCGAAATCTCCCCGCTCTTCTTGTTGATTGTTCCGTTGACGGTCCTTTGCCTTATTGAGGCGGTACGTGAAGGTCACGGTGAATTGCCTTGACCTCCACTGAAATGACGAATTTGAATAGTAGTCGTCTGTTTCTATGATTGAGCGACGCTTTCGCGAATTCAACAAGTCACGGACGTTGGCAGTTATGGTGCCTTTTCCTTTGAAGATGTCCTTGGATAGTCCCAGGTCTAGCGAATACATCGAAAGATCCTTGCCTTGGGGCGTAATGCGTGGAGCACGGTAATTGAAGGACGCCTGAAAATCGAGAGCCCTGAAGAAAGTCATCTTGGATGTCGTTCGAGACGTCCATGTGTATGTATCACTTTCCAAAACGTCACCTTCGTAAACGCCATGTGTCATGGCGCGATAAAAGTTCGCGCTCGAATTTATCTTCCACCAATCTTGAATGTTTAAAGCTAAGTTGAACTCTACACCATAGGCATTTTCCTCCGATAAATTAATGGGAAAAATTCGTGAACGACCGGCAGAATCTGGCTCGGTAGTTATGCGCTCAATTACATTTCGACGATGCCTGTAATACACATTAGAAAGTAGCGATCCATTTTTCCAATCAAATAAATACCCAGTCTCAATGGAGTTGGTATATACCGGACGCAACGTTGGATTTCCACCAAATAATACGCGTGGGTCTCTGAAATCTGAGAACGGAAGCAAATCTCTGAAGTCAGGACGATTGATTCTATAACTGTAACTTAGTTGTAGTGTTTTTCCTTCCTCTAACTTATATGACAATCCTGCGCTGGGAAAAACATTAAAATAATTTTGGAGGTTTTTAATATCGCTCGCCTTTAGCTCGGTTGAAATATCTGTCAATTCCCCGCGAACACCAGCTTGAACAGAAACCTTGCCGTACGTATTGTTTGCCATCAGATAACCCGCATGAATTCTTTCTGTGTATACCAGTTGATTGGTATACTGCGGAATTGAGATCCATTCCAATGAAAATGGATCCTGTGCGTCGAGACCAAAATCATTATTAATAATTCTTGTAGCTGTCTTTAGCCCGGCTTCAAACTTACCTTGCTGCCCAACGGGATGGCTGTAGTCGGCCTGAAAGAGCCAATTTATTTCATCAGCGAAATTGATGGACTGTTGAAGTGAATCCGGACCATCGTTGATAGATTCCCGATAGTCGGTACTTTCATCATCCACACTCTTTATCCATTTGAAGTCCGCCGTGAGCAGTTGACCCTTACGATCAAAGGTCCTTTTTAAATTCAATGATGCCTCAATATTTTCCTCATCTTCTTTTTCGCGTTCATTGCGTACTACAACACGGGACAAATCTTCGTTTTCATCGAAATCATTGTACGTAGTTTTAACTTTACTTATCCCCTCTCCCACGTTGTAAAGTCCTGACGCTGTCAACGTCGTTTTGTCACTCAAAAAATAGTCAAAACCCAACGTGAAATTGTGCGAAAATTCCTGTTGTGTTCGATTGTTACTTTGAGTATAAAGAAAGCTGGTGTCGGTACTCGTGTAGCGTTGAACCGATTGTCCCTGTCCTGGACGCTCGTTATAGTCAATCCCATAACTTGAAAACAGATTGATTTTTTTCCTGCGCACGTTAATGGTATAAGAACCTCCATATAATGCCGGATATCCAGCATTGGCGGTAAACGTTCCGTTAATCCCTTTCTCCTGATTCTTTTTTAATACGATGTTGATAATTCCCACTTCACCTGCGGCATCATAACGCGATGACGGATTAGTAATCACTTCAATGGTTTCAATGAGATTACCCTGAAGCATCCGCAAGGCTTCTGGATCACGCGAAGTAAGTCCTGACGGCTTCCCATCAATGAGAATTCTGACGTTGTTACTGCCTCGTAAGCTTACGGTACCGTCTACATCAACCGTTACTGAAGGCAAGTTGCCCAGTATATCCGAAGCATTTCTACCAACATTGCTAAGATCCTTTTGAACGTTGAACACTCGTTTGTCCAACTGTAATTCCATAGAGGCCTTTTCCCCTTTCACTACAACTTCTTCCAACACCTGACTGTCTTCCTTGAGTGTGATAACGCCAAGATCGACCCTGCTGTCGGCTACCACAATATTTGGTATCAATTGCTCTTCATAAGAAAGGAAGCTGATCTTTACGAAATATGTTCCCGGGTTGACGGGAACCTGAAATTTACCTTGGTCGTCAGAAACGCCACCAGTAACGAGCGCTGAATCTGAAACGTTATGAACCGCAACATTGCCATAAGGTATCGGTAGCTTTTGTTCATCGATAATACTTCCCGTGATCAGAGCGCCTTCCTGCTCAGGATCTTGTGATTTTCCGGCAATAAAAGCCAGAGCAAATAATGTTAATAAAAAATATCTCATCCCTTTTCCAATAAACATTCTACTATCACCCTTCTCTCTAAACTAACCGATCTCGCAACACAAAGTTTACGAAACACTTTGAGGAGAATTTGAAGTTTTTTTATTGGTTGGAAAATCAATTTTTAGCACATGGAAGCCCTTAGCAAACTCATAGGCAACCTTAAAATTATTCAGGTCACAAATTTGCTTAACGATTGCTAAGCCCAGGCCCGTTGACTCGGAACTTTGTTTGTCCTTCTTAAAACGTTTGAATAACTCTTGTGTATTGACCTTAGGAGGATCGCCGGTATTTTTAACGCTCAGGCCAGACGATGTCAATACCACCTCAATGGACCCGTTCATGAAATTATGGCGAATTGCATTACCTAACAGATTGGTCAGTAATATATCGGCAACAAAAGGATTTAGGTTTAAATGAATGTCGGGGTTGATTTCAGTTGTAAGACTTATGGATTTCATTTCGATCAATTCACGAAAAGAGTCGATCGAACGTCTAACGAAAGTGCTAACGTCCATTTTTTCTTTTACCGGGTATTCCTGATTTTCCAACTTTGTCAGCAATACCAAAGACTGATTGATCGAGGATAGCTTTTGGACGGCATTTTGAATCCCCTCAATTAAAGAAGCTTGTTTCTCATTAATGTGAGTTTCAAGCAAGAGCTCTAATTTTCCGCGGATAATTGCAAGGGGTGTTTGCAGTTCGTGCGACGCATTTTCAGAAAACTCTTTTAACGACCGGTAATCATCCAACGCCCTATTGGTCATCTTTTCCAGAAATTGATTCAATTCCTTAAACTCGTAGGTCTGAGTTTCCGCCAGCTTGATGCGATTTTTCTGCTTCAGATCGAAGCCTTGAATGGTCTTTAACGTCCGATTAAAATTTGACAGAATTTGCTTGGACATCTGTCGACTGGTAATGGCTACGAAAAGCAACAAGATCAGCAGGGTCACCGTCAACGATGCGATAATCCCTTCCAGGATTTCATCAGGCTCGGCAATAAAGTTATATGCTGAAATATAATAATGCTTACCATTTATTTTATGAGACGAAGCAACCGTGAATTTACGATCCAGCGCTCGTCGGTAGGGGGAATAAACGCCCATGGAATCGGTGACTGTCAGTGGTATGATCGCCGCAGTCATGCTAATCTCTTTTATTTCTATTTGATTACCCTGCACTGAATCAACTGAAAGTCCATCTCCTAACAGTTGTGCCGTATAGTCAATGTCGCGTTTTAATCGCGTTTGAACTTCGTTCTCTATTTCAGCTTGTACGCGATAAAAAACGATAATTCCGCTCGCCAGTAGCACAAACGTGGTAATAGCTAAATACCATAATGTAAGTCTATTGATAAGCTTCATATATTGGTATCAAACTTATAGCCGATTCCATATACAGTGCCGATGTAATCATTGCCCCGGGCTGATGCGATTTTTTTTCTGAGGTTTTTAACGTGCTGGTATACAAAATCAAAATTCGCCAGGTTGTCAGTATAATCTCCCCATAAATGTTCAGCGAGAGATTGGCGTGTGAGAATTCTGTTTTTATTAATTAAGAAATAAAGCAAAAGGTCAAATTCTTTTTTTGTTAAATCTAACGCAGTACCATGTACACGTGCCTCCATGGAGGTCGTATTCAAAACAATTTCATTAAAGCTAACGGTGTTATCACCCTCAAGCGCATTGCGCCGGTAAATTGCTTTAAGGCGCGCATTCAATTCAGAAAGGTGAAAAGGCTTGGTAAGGTAATCATCTGCTCCTTTGTCCAAGCCATATATCTTATCATCCAAAGAGTTTTTCGCCGAGATTATAAGCACGTTAGTCTTTATCTTTTGTTCTTTGATTTTCTCTAAAAGCGATAGGCCGCTGCCATCGGGCAACATTATGTCGAGCACCACACAGTCGTATTGAAAAGAATTCAGTTTCTCCTCTGCTTCTTTGCAATTTGAACTCAACTCCGAAACGTATCCTTCATGCTGCAGAAATTCCTGAATATTGCGGGCAAGGTCATTGTTATCTTCGACGATTAGTACTTTCATGTGGCGGTGTCATCTCATAACCTCATAAATCTCCGAAATTAAAGACGATTTTTTGAAGCAATCTTGAAGGTAGAAACGCGGCCTTGATACTAGTTCGTTTGGATTAAGGACGTATTGCAAGGGAACTAACGGGGCTTTTTGGCTAGGACTTATTGTATTACTCCGCCTTTTCGGAAATGCAGGGCCACGATGATCACAAAGGAAGCACAATGATCACTACGTGAAGCTGTACAAATGCGTCGTGCGTTTTGTTGGTTCGTGGTGGACTTTGTGTCCTACATCAAGGCGGTATCAGACGTGTCCTGAATAATCCATGGTAATAACAGATGCAGGTCAGACGATCCAACGGACGTACGATGTTCACGATCTCACGTCGTGGGCGTAGTGATTCGTTGTGAACATTGTGACCAGCATTACACAAATCACAACAGCTTTTCCAGTGGATTAAAATATAAACGAAATAACATTGGCAATTCCGGCTCGGTACTGATGCACCAACTACGCTTGCGCTGAAACGGGGTAACCACTAGTTTGACTTTTTTACCGACCCTCCGCTGCTTGAGTCGGTGATCGATTTCTCCGGATTTCCGTGGTAACGAATACTGCCACCGCTACTGGCCCGGGCAGTAAGTTCACTGACAACATTTATTTTTAATGATCCTGCGCTACTCGCCTCAGCAGTCACTTTTTCCGCCCGAAGGTCATAAGCATCTATTTGGCCAGCGCTACTAGCATCAATATCGAGAGATCCGGTTTTGCCTTGTAACTCTATCTCACCAGCGCTGGAAGCACTGGCATTAACTTCTCCAGCTTCCACGGTTATTTCAATAGATCCCGCACTGGAAGCGCTTACATCCATGTCGTTTGCCTCAATGGCCCCTTCCGAAAAAATACTTCCCGCGGAGCTCGCAGTGAGCTTATCTACCTTGACGTACGTCACGTAAACTTTTGCCTGCACGTTGCCCTTATAATTCCCATCCCGCATATGGACACGCAAATACGTACCCGCAACCTCTGTGATGACATTTTCTAATTTCGTCCCAGTCACCTCAACACGCACGCTCTCCTTATCCCCCTTTTTCAGGTAAACATCAATGCCCTCCGTAACTTTTACACCTGAAAAGGACCCAATATTGCGGGTTTCCGATTCTTGGCCCCGGGCCACCCCGGCAGTTAAAATAAGGATCGATGCGATAAGCAATAAATTCTTCATAAGATGCTAAAATTTGACCTAAAGACAGGGGGCAAATATAATGGTTGCATCCCCGTTTGCACATTGCAGCTATTTTTAAGGATGTACGAAATCAATGAATTTTACACAGAATTTGAGGGTACATTTCGTCACATTTGTATTACACAAAATTGTTACATATGATTTTTGACAAGAAATCGGAATTGAACGTTCTCATTAATCTGGCCGCCAGCGATAGAAATGTGGCTTCCCGCGAATCAAAACTTATTCATACCATTGGTAAAGCGAACGGCATTACCAAAGATGAAGTTGATGTAATGCTGAAAAGCCCAATGCCTATCGGCAAGATTGATACGCTAACTTCGGACCAAAAGTTTGAACATTTATATCATCTCATTCAATTAATGAAGATGGATGGTCAGGTGTTTCGCAGCGAAATTGTTTTCTGTGAGCAAATTGCCGATAAACTTGGTTTCAAAAAATCTGTTGTCGCTGAAGTATCGCAACACGTTTACAGCGACCCTACGATTACCGCTGACCGCGACATGGTCAAAACCAAAGCGATGAAATTTTTAAAAGTATAAGAAGCTAAACGATGGAATATACAGGGAAGGAACTCAAACCTTCCCTTTTTTCATTTTTAGGGTTTTTGATATACGACTTTCCCACCTAGAATCGTCATCGAAACTTCGGTTTTCAGAATTTGATTTTCAGGAACCGTCATTAGGTCCTGTGAGAAAACGGTAAAGTCTGCAAGTTTTCCAGGCTCGATTGAGCCTTTTATTTTTTCTTCAAAAGCTCCAAAGGCCGCATCCAACGTATACGATCTTAAAGCTTGCCCGCGCGTCATTTTTTGTTGCGGCTCGTAACCCCCTTCAGGATATCCCTGTAACGTTTTGCGTGTAACGGAAGCGTAAAATGATGGAATAGGGTTGAGTGGTTCCACCGGCGCATCAGTCCCATTTACAATTGTGGCGCCCGACTTCAATAATTCATGCCACATATAAGCCCCATCCTTTATTCTTTTCTCTCCCAACCTTTCAATCGCCCATGGACGATCTGAAGACATATGAATGGCCTGCATCGCTGCAATAACCCCAAGTTTCGCAAAACGGGGAATATCATCGGGATGAAGGTGTTGGGCATGTTCGATTCTAAATCGATGGTCCTTTGATTTTCCTGGATTTTCTTTGAACGCCGTTTCGTAGCGATCCAATATCTCGCGGTTGGCACGATCACCAATGGCATGAGAGCATACTTGAAAACCCTGTCGTAACGCCTCTCTTGCGGTGGCCATAACGGTATCCATAGACAAAGTTGCCATACCAGAAAAATCTGGCCGATCCGTATAAGGCTCTAACAGCCACGCACCTCTTGAGCCCAATGCACCATCACAATTAAGTTTTATTGAACGGATGGTAAGCATGTTAATGGAATCTATCTCGGGACCCTTTCGTAACCATTCGTAAACCAGACTACGATCTCCCCCGCTGACCATCACATACAGACGGACGCCAAGTCGTCCATCGCTTTTGAATTGATGAAAGAGTTTGATGTCGTCACGAGAAGCACCAGCATCCTGAAAACTTGTAATACCATTTCGCTGACAAGCTTTAATTGCAAGTTCCAATGCTCGTGCATTCCTTTCAGCTGTATTGGCAGGAATATGTTCTTCTATCAAATCCATGGCACGTTCATTAAATAATCCGGTAGGATTACCCAACGGATCCCGTACCACTTCTCCACCTTCACCTTCCTCTTGGCGATATTTTTCAATAGAAAGCTGGTTCACACCTGCGGCTTCCATTGCCTTCGCATTTGCCATTGCTGCATGACCGCTGGCATGATGAAGAAACACAGGATTGTTCGGGGAAACCTCACTAAGCTTTTTATGCACTGGGAATCCTTTCACGATTTCATCGGGCTTAACGCTCCATTTATCCTGATGCCATCCTCTTCCAAGAATCCATTCTCCAGGAGGTGATTTGCTAACTGCTTCTCTCACTTTCTCGATCATCTCGTCGTAGCTCGCGATCTGAGAAAGGTCTAAATCAAGTTCATTGTAACCTACACCCATAATATGCCCATGGCCCTCGATAAATCCTGACGTCATGATTTTGCCCTGCAGGTCTATTACCTTAGTATCCTGACCGATGAATTTTTTAACATCTTCTTCGGATCCTATAAACTTTATTTTATCACCTTCCACAGCCACGGCTTCTACCAGGTGATTCGATTCATTTCCAGTATAAATTTTTCCGCCATGAACGACGAGATCAGCGGGATCGCGCGAGTCACAGGCAAACTGAAAAAAAATCAGTAGGCTGTAGAAAACATTTCGTCGGAATAGACTTATCATATGGGCAGGTACAATATAAGAAACATCATTCCATTATCTTTGAGCAGTATTTAAAAACATTGCCATAGAAAATCCAAGCAGCACGCGTGAAGTTCAGTTCTAAACATATCAAAAACGTTTTTTGTAACGCATTTCGGCAAGGGCTGACGCCGCACAAACTTG
>DASQTN010000489.1:0-6188 GCA_035641895.1 Chryseolinea sp.
AAAACCTTTGATTTTGAAAACCTCGTGAAGGAATGTGTTTACATTCAAAGAGGACGAAAAGATAATTTGGACCTTGACGATAAGGCGATGCGTTCTGTTCTTGAAAAACTCAGCAGCGACTTGCTGAATGAAAAAGAGAACACGGGAAAATTCCGCAGACAATTGCTTTCGCTCCTCGAAGAAAATAATGTTGAACAACTGTTACAGAGAATTAAAAAAGGAAGCGAGTATTACAAGAAGTTTTTGGAGGATCAAGTGAGCGCCCTCTTGCTTCACCTTGAAGAAGTCCGCCAGATGAAGCGCATGAAAACGTATTTTAATAGCCTGACGGACCTTGACCAACTCTTTGCTAAAAAACTTGAGGAGGTGGATAAAGCTCTTTATCTCACTGAGTCGATTTTAGCGGGGAATTATCAGTTCGATTTTTCTGCCTTGACTGAAAGCCGGGTATCTACCAGAGCTAGGATACTGAAGGAGATCCGAAGTAAAATTGTGGTAATTCCTGAGAAAAAGAAGAAGGGTGGAAAGAAGAAAAAGGGAGAGCTTCACACCTCAGATGTTTCTGTTAAGCTCCTTGATTCCGGCATGACACCGGAGGAAATTGCCAAAGACCGCGAGCTAACCGTTGGTACAGTGGTGGGTCATCTTGCGGATGCCGTAGCTGACGGCCGGATCAGTATTTACAAGTTTATGCCCCCTGAGCAAGTCGCTGCAATTGAAACTGCCCTAAGGGAAATGCCTCAAGACTTCACCTCAAAAGATCTGTTTGTGGCATTGGAAGGTAAATTCAACTACGGCCAGTTGCGAGCTGTCATCAACCACGTTCGTATTAGTTCGCAACTGGTGAACTAATGTTTTTTGCAAGAATAGCGAGATTGGTCTTTCATACCGAGAAGTCGTCGGTCGCTATGAAGCAGCAACATTTTATCGCTTTATGTTGCACTGTTTTGATAAGTCTCAATTTTTCGTTTTTGAGATTTCTACGAACGGAATTGTTAATTGCTTTAAACCCGTCGCCCAGCATTGGGCCGTAAAAAATATAAACTAAACCCTTTTTAGCCAGGGAGGATCGGATAACCGACACTTCAGCCGTAATCGAATTTTGGGTCCAAAAAAAGTTGATGTTAAAGAAAAAAATCTTGTTGAACCTGATACCTTCTTTGGGGAAACCAAGCAACTCAGTTTTTATAAAGCTTGCCTTGCCCGATGCTATATTTTTCTGATTTCGCAATATGGCTTTAGCGATCATTGCAGGCGATCGATCGATTGCCGTTATTTTTCCAGTCGTAAGACGCTCTGCAATTTCTTCCACCGCTAGACCTACGCCGCATCCGATCTCCAGGATATAATCATCACGTTTTACGTCGAGAACTTCGACGGCCCATGCGAAACGTTTGTGTTTTTCATTAGCCATGTTGCCACCTTAGGTTGATACGCAATGTTGCGTTATCAAGAGCTAACGACGAAGATCAGCCGCAGGTTATTTTTCCAGTGACAGTTTGTATCTCCAGTTCCCAATCGGCGAAAAGGATTTCAAAGCTCGTTGGAAGACTTGTTTTACACTTGAAGGTCAGGTGAATCCTTTTAGGGAACTGTAGAGTATTGAAATTGGTACAGCGATCTGGCGTTCAGAGGGAAGAGTCAAGCAATCTGCTAACCAGCGATGGAAAGATAATTGGCAGTACGGCGTCGAGCGTACGAGAAATTACCTCGCGCTCAGTCTCAGTTTTCGGATTCCTTTTCCTTTGCACGGGCCTTTATCTTTTCCTTCATTGCTTCCTTATTTTTTTCGTATATAACATATTGATCAGGGCTTAAAATCAGTTTCAACTCCGCTTCCTTTTGAACATTAATTGCTTGCATGGCTTTCAATTTCTGTTGTCGCTTGGTTGGGGCTTCATATGCTTCTTGAATTTTTCCGGCATACTTGAGGTTCACATCTTGAATTTTTGTTTCCTGATCTCTGGTTAGCGATAAACTCTCCTTCATGTAATCAGTTTGCAGTTGTGCGCGGTCTTCAGGGGAAGTCTCGGTTATGAATTCGTCGAATCTCTCCTGGCCATAGCTGTCAGGACCGAGGCTGATGAGCGTAAGAACGATTACTATAACAAGCGTTTTTGGTTTCATCGGGTTCAAATTTAAGTTGTGATTGAAATGTACCAATGATACCTCTGATGGAATTCATTTTTCCGAGAGGGATTTATCGCAGGAAATTTAGGGTTCTAAAGGCTAACGTCCGAGTAATTAATCGTTATTGTTTCGCCCAGGCCTCCGATTGTAGCCTGGCCGAGGCAGACGTTTGTGATTTCCTTTCACTGAAGGCGATGATACTGAGCTATGACACCGTACGAGTGTCCGAACAATGCTCGGCGCATACCGCCTTAGCGATAAGAGAAGGACTAAACACCAGGCATGGATGCTGGTTGATGGACTATTAGCAAGGAGCGGTGCGCGACATGTGAGCGTTGTATTGAGGGTAGTGGATGAGCGTATCCCGGCCGAATCGTCTTGAGGGGTAGCCATTGTGAGTCCACCCATTGGACCCCCAGGGAGACGAGAACTATTTTTTTTTGAGGGTTATACTGGAAACCGATAAGCAGTTCTCGATGGAAAAGAATGCCGATTATCATAGGCAATTGACGAGTAAGAATAGTATTCCGACTGATTAGTCTCCCTAGGTTTACAGCGATCTACTTCATGCTGAAGGTGCGCATAAACATAAAGAGAAGGTTCATTCACTTCATCTTTGATACTCTTTAACAGGATATTATCCTATGGGACATTATGGTAGGGCGACCGGTTAATCATAGGGTTTTGTGAACCAAACGGGTACCAATTGTTTCTGATTTTTTGTTTCAATTGCCTTTCGGTGATTGATACGTGCAGTAAGTTCGGACCGCTTTTGTCCGAAATTTTACGTCACGAAAAAACTGAATTTGATGACCTTGTCGTGACAACAATTTTACCTATGAAAAACAGGAATTAGGATTATTAAAACTACACCGCTATTTTAGCGCAATAGTATGTCCTAATATTATTACTCTGTTGTTCGACAAATTCTAAAAATGTCAGTTGGCGGAGGTAAAGATTGGACGAAATACAAGTAAAAAACTACTAAACATTAATTGAACGCTATGGCAAAAAAAGCGAAAAAAGCTGCTAAGAAAGCAGCACCAAAAAAAGCTGCTAAGAAGAAGGCAGCTCCTAAGAAGGCTGCAAAGAAAGCAGCTCCTAAGAAGGCTGCAAAGAAAGCAGCTCCTAAGAAGAAGTCGGCAAGAAAACCTAACGCAGCATTTATGGCTGCACTGACTCCTAGTGAAACACTTGGAGCAGTGGTTGGAACAAAACCACTTCCTAGAACTGAGATTATCAAGAAGATCTGGGACTACATCAAAAAGAACGGACTTCAAGACAAAGTGAACAGAAGAATGATCAATGCAGATGACAAACTGAAATCAGTTTTCGGAGGCAAAGAACAAATCTCAATGTTTGAATTGGCAAAAGTGGTGAACAACCACGTGAAGTAATTTTAAAACAGATTTCTTGAAAAAAGACCTGGGTGTGCGCACTCAGGTTTTTTTTATGTTATTCTGTCACTTCGAATTTGCGTACTCAACTTGGAACTAGAAACTTCAAACTAGGACCTTAAAGTTAATAGGCTAGAGACTAGAAACTAACGACGGCGTCATGTCGCGATTATACTTACTACGATACTGTAAGGGAGAAAGACCCGTTATCTTTTTAAAAGTAGTACGAAATGCCTTGCTGTCGGTATAACCAACTTTATACATGACTTCATTAACATTTTCTCTGGAACTCTCAAGACTCAGTTTGGCGGCCTCGATTTTCACGCGCTGAATATACTCTACCGTTGTATTTGATGTAGCTTTTTTAAAGCGCCGTTCCAGGTTTCTGCGACTTAACGCTAACATTGAAGCAAGTTCTTCGACTGTTATTTTTTTCTGGAAATTATTTTCGATAAAGACTTGAGCTTTTTTTATCGGCTCATCTTCATGTTCTTTCTGCCCATTAAAGATTATAAATGGAGATTGGCTTCCCCGGTCAATTTCAATTTCGAATACTTTAGCGCATAATACTGCCATACCTCTTCCTGCATTTTTTTCCACCAAGTACAGAATAAGATTCAGAAATGAATAAGCGCCTCCGCTGCAATAGATACCATTTTCGTCGGTTATGATTTTTTCGGCAACGAGATTTACGTCCGGAAACATCTTTTTGAATTCGTGTGCAGATACCCAGTGGGTTGCGCATTTTTTTCCTTTCAATAACCCTGTAGAAGCAAGGAGAAAGGCCCCCAGGCAAAGGCTGGCTATTTCTGTCCCGGCTTTATAATGTCTCGTGATCCAGGGAATGAAATCATGATTTATCTGGATCGCTCTTTTTAAATCCCCTTTGATAGCCGGTATTATGATAAGGTCGGTGCGATCTACCTCATCGATGCTTAACTGCGGTTTCACAGTGAATAAATTTTCATAGCGTTGTTCGTCTCTTGAAAGGCCGACGAGCTTCACTTCGAATAAAGGGGGCCTACCCATGTCAGCTAGAAATTCATTGACCTGGTTGAAAACTTTATGGGGCCCCTCTATGCTACCCATAACGGCCTCGCCTTTGGGAATGAGAATGGATATACGTTTCATACGATAAAAGTAAGATGGAACTTTGTCGCGATCAACCCCTTATAATGCCGCATTTACCCCCTTGAGATGAGTTTCTTTTGTCCGAAGTGAAAGCTTTTTGCCATGCGCGTAATGTCGCGTCAACCGGTGCTGATCTTGACGCAACCGCTATGTTAGAAAGGCTAGCGCAATTTCAGTGAAACTAAGAGAATTGCAAGTAATTACTGAATCGCGTGTTTTGATTCTAGCAAGATTTATGGAATATGAGTTTATATTCCTGCTTATAGTAATTTTATTGTGAAACTTCTGGCTTAAACCTTATGAGAAACTACCTGCTGATATTTGTGTTCGCTTTTGTTTCATTGACCAGGCTTCAGGGGCAGCCTACACCTGTTCTGTTAAAGAACGTTGCTGTAATTGATGGATCAGGACAACCTGCGCAAAAAAATGTGAACGTACTGCTTACCGACGGAAAGATTGTGTCCATCTCAAAAACCGCGGTTGAATCAGATGCGCGTGTCATCGATTTATCAGGCAAGACGATCATGCCGCTCCTCACCAATGTCCATGGCCACCTTGGGATGTCAAAGGGAACAACCATAGGTCCTGCCAGTTTTACGCGTGAGCAAATCACGAAAGAACTACAGCGTTATCAATCATACGGTGTTGGTACCGTTGTATCAATGGGTATGGATAAAGAATTAATTTTTTCCATACGCGATGACTCCCGATCGGGAAAGCTTGCAGGAGCTTTAGTTTACACAGCTGGATATGGTTTTCGTTCTCCTTTGAAATCTGGATCTCAAGAAACGGGAATGGAGAAAATTTTCAGGCCCACTACTCCCGACCAAGCCATCGGGAATGTAAGGCAACTCGCTGAATTGAAAGTCGACATGATTAAGATATGGGTGGACGATCAAGGTGGCACGGTGGAAAAAATACAACCTGAGGTGTATAAGGCCATCATTAAAGAAGCGCATAAGTTCGGTATTCGCGTTGCTGCGCACCTGTTCTATCTTGAGGATGCGCATGCGCTGCTGGACGCTGGTGTAGATATTTTCGCCCATAGCGTTCGGGATAAAGAGGTGGACGACGCACTGATTACAAAAATGAAATCAAAGGCCATCATTTACATTCCTACGCTAACCCGGGACGCTTATGAGTTTTTTTATGGTAAGGAACAACCCTGGCTAAACGATCCCTTCTTCAAAAGCTCGCTGGAGCCGGGTGTATATGAAATGATTACAAGTCAGGAGTATAAGGACCGGATCGTTAATAATCCACGGTATAAGAATAATATTGCGGCCTATAACATGGCATTAAAAAACCTGAAAAAGCTTCACGATAGCGGCGTGTTAGTTGTTATGGGAACTGACTCGGGCGCGCAACCTGTAAGGGCGCAAGGTTTTTCAGAGCATCTGGAATTGCAATTGATGGTCGACGCCGGTCTCACTCCGTTACAAGCTATCACCGTGTCGACCAGGAATGCAAGCAGTGCGCTAAAGCTAAAAGATCAAGGTGTGCTTGCGCCGGGCATGCGAGCCGATTTCA
>DASQTN010000490.1:0-4449 GCA_035641895.1 Chryseolinea sp.
CATTGAGCTCGAATGGTGGTTCTTCGCAGGCTCGGGATTAGCTGCGTTGTTGATTGCCTGGCTTACCGTGGGCCTTCAGACGATTAAAGCATCAAGGATCAACCCGACGGAATGTTTGAGAAGTGAATGATGAACCTTTTAAATTAATATTTTAAAAATCGCTGAACACTTTTCCCTTTACCGTTCAACTCTATAAAATAAATTCCCTTTGCCAGATGACTAACATCGACCGAATATATGCCATCAATTCCTTCGGGATTCTCATACCGGATAATCTCTCGACCGGCAAGATCTCTTACTGAAATCGATTTGACACTTTCCGGCATCGTGAGGTTTATTTTTTGCGTTGCTGGATTTGGAAAAAGCTTAAATGAAGCTACAAATTCGTCAACACCGGTAATCACGTTCATTTTATCCACTGAGTTCCGCCAGACACTCTCGCCATAACTCCCGGAAAAAGCGTGCGTGCTATTAAGAACAAGAGGACCTGTCCACATATCCTCTATTCCCTCATTCAATGCGTGCCACGTTACGCCCTCGTCATACGAAACGTGTATACCAGCCGTTGTGCCAGCATATAAGGCGTTGCCCCGATGAAATAGTGATAAGGGTGATCGATCGACCATACCGTTTAGTTTTGTCCACTTGGCGCCTAGGTCGTCTGATTTAAATATTCCTTGATAAGCAGCTAAGTACAGGTCGTTCCTTATAAAAATGGCATCGTGCGGTCTCATATACGTTCCAGGCGTAACAACACTGATTTGCCATGTCACTCCAAAATCTTTAGAAATAAGAATGTTATCATGCGCTAAAACGACAACAGTATCGCCTTTTACCATAGCATTCAAAATTCCCATACCTTGAAATGCTGGATTGCTTCGGGAAATCCAGTCTTCACCTTCATTTGCAGAATAATGTTGATATCCTGTTTCACATGTGAACATCTTTTCCTGATCGCCAGCGAGTACATAGAAGTGATTGTTTATATCACCTTGCACTTCTTGTTTTAGGTTCCAGCTTAAACCGTTGTCAAAAGTTTTGAAAATGCCGTTGTTTGTTGCAATTACTGTGTTTGTCGGATTAATATGGATTCCATTAATTATAACACCTTCAATAAAACCTGAGCCTGAATTGTCAGCCAATCCATTATTTCTTTTGTTCCAGGTAACACCCTGGTCGGTGGACGAAAATATTCCAATACCGGTTCCGGCGAATACGACATCATCCGTGGCGCGGAGGTGAGTAACAATTTGATTGTTCAGTCCTTCATTTTTTTCCTGCCAGGATATTCCGCTGTTTCCGGAAATATAGATGCCTTCCTTACACCCTATGATAATTGTATTGCCTTTGCGGTAGACGGCTGGAACGGTGCCACGATAGGGTAAGGTCGTTATGGTAGTCCAGTCAATTCCTTCATTTTCAGAAATAAAAATGGTATTGTTCCCCCCCGGGATAATCACTTGATCGTTCTCTGCTAGAATTGAGCCGAGTGCGTAGTTGCCTGTTGTGCTGATCGGACTCGTTGTCCAGCTCATTCCGTAGTCTCTCGAAATTGCTATGGGTTGGCCTCCGACAACATAAATTGCGTTATCATAGCCTGCCATGTAATTTATCGATGTTACCGGGGCATTTAAATTTACAAGCGTTTCACCCTTATTTGTGCTTTTATAAACTGCGGCAGCACCGCCCGACGCCGCTATCAAGAGATTCCCTCCAGCGATTACAAAATTTCTGACTTGGCCTATATTATTTCCTTTTTTTAGCCAGGTGCTTCCACCATCACTGGAATGGTAAAATCCTCCTGCTGCCTCTCCGGCATAGATATCATTACCATCTGCGAGCAAACTGTAAAAAGTTTTTCCTTGAAGTGCAATCCCGGCAGATACCCATGTTGCCCCGAAGTCCGAAGATTTGTAAATTCCGTGTGAATCAATTGACGCGTAGATGGAATTTCCCGTAGCCGCAATTGCGCGGCAATGTGGCCTTGCAGGCAGACCGTTGTGTATCGTATTCCAATGATCTCCATTGTTTTCCGAACGATACACCCCACCAGCGCCTGCGTTAAGGAATATGTAGTTGTTAATGATGGCTATATCCCCTACGTATCCACCCGTGGGTCCGTTCGTTTGCATCCACTGGGAGAAAGCCGGAAATGAAACCATAACGAGAATAACAGCCGTAAAAAATTTCATGATGCGATTAATAAAACCTAAAAGCTAATATATTTTTTTAAACCGATATCGTTTTGATTTGTCCGAAAAGGAGAGAATAAAAATAAATTCGCATTGCAACGATTTTAAAAGGTAAATACCGGGAAAGGAAACGATGGTAACCGTGGGGATGACTTAAACAAATGCCAGTGAAATAGTGCTAACGTTTTTCTCTTTGTAAACCTACACGATCATTACGTTGGGTTATATGCAATACGGCAATTGAAATATTATTAAATTTTTGAATTTTCCAGCGCTATTCCAGCTTTAATCCCATAACAAGAATATCATCAGTCTGCTCTCGAGTTCCTTTCCATTCGTTGATGGTCAACTCGAGAATACTCTTTTGCTCATGCATAGGCAGCTGATGGATTTCGAGTAAAAGGTTGTTAAGTTTTTTACCAAGAAACTTTGTGTTGTCCTTTCCACCGAACTGATCTTTGTAGCCGTCGGAAGAAAGGTATAATACGGTCGGATTATCAATTTTTATTTCATGCTTTTTGAATGAAAAGGAATTTGACGCGCGCCTTCCCCCTATGGAATGAGTGTCGCCCTTTACCTTAAATAATTCTTTGTTCTGAATATAAATGAGCGGATTTTTGGCGCCGGAGAACTCCAATACTTTTTCTTTTTGGCGATAGATGCAAAGTGCTACATCCATGCCATCATTATTGCCTGAAACATTTTGTTGAAGTGCAGTTCGGATTTCGTGATCTAAGGCGTCTAGTAGCCTGTCAGTATGCGTGATTCCTCGGCTGACCAGACCATTCAAAGCATTGATACCGATCATAGACATAAACGCCCCCGGTACGCCATGTCCTGTACAGTCTACCGCCGCGAAAGCCATATGGCCCTCTGGCTGCGCGTCGTTCTTGATATTTGACAACCAATAAAAATCCCCGCTCACTGTGTCGCGTGGCATAAAAAGAATAAAAGAACTTTGAAAGCCTTCTGGATACTGCTCAGCTTTGGGAAGCATTGCTTCCTGTATTCGCTTTGCGTAATTGATGCTGCCTTTAATATTTTTATTTTGCTGGTTGATCTTTCTGTTGTCCTTTGTTTTCTTCAGGTAACTTATTACTAACACAGCTACTAAGGCTATTGCCAACAAACTTCCCACCAGTGTGAAATTACGTGCTAACGTTTCGTTTTCAATTCGTGCTTCCTGTTCTTTGATTTTTATATCAGCCAGGTCTTTGTCTTTTTGAAGCAGGTCAATTTCCATTTGCCGCTGCCTGTTAAGTGCTTCAATTTCTTTTAACGAATCGGAAGTTGCTTGTAGGTAGTCCGTTGTTGTTCGCAAGGAGCGCTCGGCCATTCGCAGCGAAGTATTGGTTTGCTGTAATTTCTGAGCTTGTTCAGATAATTTTGCCTGTGTCAATTTATTTTCAAGCCCAACCGTTTGAACGTGCTGCTCCAACTCATTGATCTGCCGTGCCTTTAACGCTTCATTTTGTTGGGCGCTAACGAGCAGGTTAAACTGCGTTTGGTATTCGAGGGATTTTTTGCTGTTTCCCTGTTTGTTATAGTATTCTGCAAGAAGCTGATAACATTTTTGCCGCGACAAGTCATCTTTATTGGTAATAGCGAGTGACAGTGCTTCTTCGCCATACTCGATGGCCTTTTTTACGCGGTCGAGTTTATCGTAACTAATGGAAACATTCATCAGTTCTTCCCGAATGAGTACTCCATTGTTTAGTTTTTGAACAATGGTTAAAGCGCTTTGAAAATTTTCGAGCGCCTTACTGAATTTCTTGATATCCATGTAATGTAGACCCATTTGGTGCAATATGGAATACACCTTTGTCTGATCACCAGATTTTTTTGCGTGTGCCAAAGAGAGATTGAAATAGTCGAGAGATTTGACCGCGTCTCTGGCATGCTGATAATATGTTGCTATCTCATATGCGTATTGAGATGCTTTTGCGTACTCTTTTTGACCAGCCGCTTGCTCGTAAAGCTTTAAGGTTTCACCAAGAGATGGAACCTGACTCCAGACTTGCTGTTGTACGGCACAAGTCAAGAGGATACTGAATAAGACTAATTTGGCAACGGTCGCAGCCCACATGTGCCATCGACAGAAATACAGGATATATCCGGACATACAGACAGGCAATTTTGCGAAGTTTCCTTGACTATATGGTAGACAAGGTGATCAAAACTTACACGGGCAAGATGGCTATGCACCCTTTGATATTCAGTAGCAACAAATAACGACGCCTATGCTATTTTCGAAGTG
>DASQTN010000491.1:0-3932 GCA_035641895.1 Chryseolinea sp.
AGAAATAACAATTTCGGAGTTGGTGTTCCTCACTAAGAACCTACGCGCTGGTTGGTCGGATATAACAGGTCGACACAACAGTTACGAAAACATGTTAATGGTCCCAATTCCCACGAGAACATTTTTAATGAGTAAAGAACGGGACGGCGGGCGTAGGGCTTGTCTTGAGTGCGCTTGTTGGTGAAGAACACCAACAAGGGCGTTGGTCCTGCGCACTGGACAGGTCGGTTAAAATAGGCGCGCACATCGAGAGCTACAAAAGAAAATATTGATGTCCGAATTCCACGGAGAAAGATTTCCCTGGGAAATAACGGGACAGTGCGTAGGGCTTGTGGTGGGTGCGCTTGTTGGTGAAGACAACCAACAAGGGCGTTGAACCTGCGTGCTCGGACACCCGCTGCATAAAAGCATCGAAGACACCGAGAGTCAGCAACATGTTGATGTCCGAATTCTACGAGAATATTTTTATTGCGTAAACAACGGGACACCGCCCGTAGGGCTTATCGTAGGTGCGCTTGTTAGTGAAGAGCACCAACAAGGGGCGTTGGCCTGCGTGCTGGAGATATCTCGGCATAAAAAAGAGTCGGTCACACTAAGAGTTACGAAATTTATTATCGACAAGGCGTTGGCGCTTACACCAATCTTTTATTTGCGATGAATGTGAAACTGATCGTTTAAGATGTCGGTAATGGCTACCTGAAGCTCCGATAGTGCTGTGGGTTTTGTGATAAAACCAGCCGCGCCCAACCTAGCTGTCTCCCTCTTGTCTCTTTCGAGTTTAGACGTGGAATATATCACAACTGGAATATCTTTTAAATGGCAATCTTTTTTTAGCTCGATCAATGTTTGAACACCGTTCAGCCGCGGCATATTCAGATCAAGAAATATCAAATCAGGTTTTGGAAAGCGACCGCGTCGAAGTCCGCATAACGCATCTTCTCCGTCATCGGCTGTCATGCACTGAATTGTTGGCTCCACGTCATCGACAGCGGTACAGAACAATTCCCTATCATCTTCATCGTCATCAATTATTAAGAATCGCAGCATCTCGGACAGCTTTAAGTGTAACACAAACGCTTATCGCGCTTCGGCTTCTGCCAAGGACTATTTAGCTAACGGGATTCGAAAGTATCGAATAAATTCGACGACAAAAAAAAAAAAATACACATTTGTTATAAAAAGCTGCAAGAACTGTTTCGAGGTATTGACAACCGCGGCTATATCCGGTTGTCGCGCACAGGATAACTACGGGTTTGTAGTATAAAAATATTACATAACGAAAAAATAATACCTAACGTTCCCCTTTATCCATTAAAGGAGATAATAAACGTAAATATTTCAGGCATTGTGATGGAGCGCCTGTCGCTAACACTAAGAATTTGGAATTCCGACTTAGTCGGAATTCCCAGGGGCAGTAGTAGAATCATTTCCCGCAATTTTCACAATCTTATTATAAATACCGAACAATAAGAATGGTGCGGCCCATTGTCCAATAAATAAAGCGGTGTGTTTTTTTCCCATCAATTGCAACGTAAATGATGTCGCCATTGCACCAATTGAAGACCACAGAAATAGATCTGACGGCAATTTTGATGTTTGATCCTCAATCGTTTTTGCAACCTGCCCTTCCTTGTGTTCCGGATTAAAATTGGATGCTTTAGTCTTTAAGCTTTCCTTTTCCATAAATTCAGTAGCCATAATTTTGAGTTTTTATTTTGTTTAAAAAGAAATTTGAGTACGCCGGCTCTAGCCGGTTCTCATATCCTCTTGTTCAAATCCGTGCCCGTTAATTCCATCCATTTGGCAGCGTTATTGAAACAAAAGCGTAAAGCGATTTCTACACCTGCTGTGTTAAAGGATTTGTTTTTCCACACAACAAAATGCCAACCAATTATAATAAGAGATCTTTTCGAGTCAAACCATTGTACAACGTCATAGCTATACTGCCGATTGAATTTTGACGCGAGCGCATCCGTGGCGCATCGTTGATGAATCTCCACAGAAACGCTTTCCCCGAAAATAGCATTTAGTTCTACATAGCAATTATTAAATCGGGCATTCAGGCAATGGTATGATTTTTTACATAACGTGTGCGAGCCTCCGCGTTGCGACGGGTCACTTAACATTTTTCATTCATGCTAAAAATAAATTATGAAAGCAGCAGTATTTCACAAAATGGGCGATATAACAGTAGACACTGTTGATGATCCCACCATAGAACAGGATGATGACGTGATTATCGGTATTACTTCGACTGCAATCTGCGGATCAGACTTACATATTTATGATGGGTTTATACCCCAACTCAATGATTTAGTATTGGGCCATGAATTCATGGGAGTTGTAGAGGATGTTGGGCCAGGCGTGACGCGACTGAAAAAAGGAGATCGCGTGGTAGTTCCTTTTACTATTGCCTGTGGAAGCTGTTTCTTTTGTTCGCAGGGATTTCATCCGAATTGCCTGCATACGAATCCGGAGAAGTATGGTCCGAGAGGAAACCTTTTGGACAATAAAGGCGGAGGCATGTTTGGATACACGGATTTATACGGGGGCTATAACGGTGGCCAGGCTCAGTACGTGCGTGTCCCCAACGCTAACATAGGCCCTAAAATTATTCCCGACGGACTTAGCGACGACCAGGTTTTATTTCTCACCGACATTTTTCCCACGGGATGGTCGGCTGTAAAATGGGGTAAAGTGAAGCCAGGGGATTCTGTTGTAATTTTTGGTAGCGGGCCAGTGGGATTAATGGCACAAAAGGCTGCTTGGCTTCATGGTGCTGAACGTGTCATTGCTGTTGATCCATTAGAATATAGGTTGGAAAAAGCGCGCACGGTTAACAAAGTCGACACGATCAATTCGGAAGACGATGACCTGATGGAGAAAATTTATTCGATGACTAAAGGCCGCGGCGCCGATGTTGCTATTGATGCAGTCGGAATGGAAGCCAACAGAACGTTTTTAGAAAAAGCGAAGGCGGTTATAAATGCAGAAAAAGGTACCGCGAAAGTGTTGGAGTTATGTGCGGAAGCTGTACGCCGAAGTGGCACCATTGCCGTGGTTGGTGTGTATGGAAGTCCTTATGACAATTTTCCGATCCATCGCATTTTTGACAAAGGACTGATCATGCAATTTGGCCAGGCTCAGACACACGTTTACATTGATCAGTGTTTTGAAATGGTGCGGAGCGGGAAAGTTGTATTAGACGATATCATCACGCATCGCTTACCATTGAGCAAAGCATCGGATGCATATGATATGTTCAAAAACAAAAAGGATGATTGCGTAAAAGTCGTTTTAAAACCAGGGCTTGATTAATCAATAGTGTTATGAAAGAAATAAAAAATCTCGAAGATCTCTTTTATCATGAGTTGCAAGTATTATGGAGCGCTGAGGCCATGCTGACGGAAGCGATGCCTAGAATGATAGAAAAAGCAAAAAATGAAGGCCTGAAAAATATGCTGCGCCTACACCTTGCTGAGACAGATCAGCACAAAGTTGCGTTGGAAGCCATTTGCAAAATGTTGGGGATCGATCCTCAGGGTGACTTCAATCCTGGAATCAAAGGTATTTTGGAGGAAGGCGAAAAAGTGATGGCCAAGGATGCTACAGACGAGGGTATGGACGCTGCGCTGATTGCTGGTGCGCAAAAAGTGGAACATTATGAAATTTCAGGATATGGCTCGGCTGCGCACTATGCGGAAATGTTAGGGTATGAGGGAATCAGTAAACGCCTCCGGCTAACATTAGAGGAAGAAAAACAAGCCGATACCAAACTTAATTTTCTTGCTAAAAATCTTATCAATCCAAGAGCGAACGTTGCTGAATTTGAAATTTCGGAAAGATAAGTTGTAATAGAAATCTTAATAATGAACTCAATTTAATTGGCTGACGACTGCGCAGTGGGGAAGATGGTGAGCATGGGACGGGTT
>DASQTN010000492.1:0-2673 GCA_035641895.1 Chryseolinea sp.
CTTCTAATTTTTTCTGGGCTCACGATTTACCTCATTGGATGTCTTTTTGTATCATACAAATTGCTGCGCAGTCTGTGGAAAATTCACATGCTTATAAAAAGTAACGAGATGGTTCGTGAAGAGAATTACCGGATCGTGCATCTAAAAAACGGACCTGCCTTTTTCTCTTTCATGACATGCATATTTATTAATGAAAATAAAAATTCATTAAAGCAGGATGAATACAATACAGTGCTTCTGCATGAGCAGGCCCATATCAGGCAGAAACACTCTTATGATCTCCTATTGATGGAGATCGCAGGCGTTGTGTGTTGGTTTAATCCGTTCGTGAAGAAATTAAAAACTTCGCTATGCCAGGTGCACGAATATCTGGCGGACAAAGCGGTAATGAATACAAAGCAGGATCCCGATGCGTACTCGAAACTAATTATACGATTATCTCATCACTATGAGGCAGAACGGTTTGTTCACCCGTTTTCAGTAGCAGACTTAAAAAGAAGAATCAATATGTTATACATTCAAAAACAAAGCAAAATGAAAGCAGTAAGATTTGTAGCCGTAATACCATTGTTAGCCTTTCTGATGATGGCGTTTTCTTTTACTGAGCGTTCTGAACAAGGTCAGGAGCAGACAAATGTATCAGAGCAGAAATTAATCGTCGCAGCAATAAACTGGGAAGGCAACACGGTTTTTACGGATGAGTATCTGACCAACATTCTGGCGATCAAACCCGGGGATATGTATGATAAAAAACAAGTGGAAAAGAATTTATCATTCAACCCTGAAAGGCAAGACGTCGGCGGTCTTTATATGGATCTCGGATATGCTTATTTCAGCGTAACGCCCGCTGAGGTTGTTGCTGACAATAAAGTGGTGCTTAACATGAAGATCGAAGAAGGTGACGTTGCTTATATCAACGATATCATCATCAAAGGAAATTCGTCCATCACGACTGCGGAAATTCTGAAAATGATCGAGTTCGAAAAAGGCGATAAATTCAGCCGGTCCAAACTCATGCAATCACAGGAGAACGTGAAGAAATCAAAGCTGTTTAAAGCAGATAAAGTAGGTTTAAATATTCAGCCGCTGGAAGAACACGGCAAGTTCAATATTGAACTTACTGTAGAAGAAAAATAATATTGGGAAAGACCGTGCTCTGATAATTCTCCTTATGATTGCGTAAGGAGAATTTGTTTTTTATCAATCTTTGTAGCGTTATGTTTACGTTCCCTTTATCCCGATGATTGTTCATCTCATTGGCGGCACTTACGAACTATTCCGGCACCTGTATGGCCAGCGTAGGGCGTTCCGTTGCTTACCAGCAGGCTGTTGTTGCGTGTGACAGCGGCCTCTCCTTCCCTACCTTTGTTACGAGAACAGCGCGCTCAAAATTTCTTTAGCGATATTTAGAGTTTTTGAGCGTTTACTTGGTAATTCTCGTTACTATTATTTTGTTACTCTAATCAGTAAACACTCTCACTATCAAGGAGGGGCACATTTTGTATCGGGATAGGAGGACCAATAATCTAAGTTGCCGATTAATTTGCCATTCGATACTCCTGTGGAGACATACCGACTCGCTGCTTAAACAACCTTGTGAAATGTTGCGGATACTTATATCCCATTTCGAATGCAATCTCACTAATGGACTTACTTCTATCAAATATTCGTTCCTTCGCGAGGTCGATCACTTTCTCCTGGATATACTCAAGGGCTGTTTTGCCGGTTTCCTTTCTTACCAGGTCACCAAAGTAGTTCGCGGATAAATTCAATTCATTCGCACAGTACGACACTGTAGGTAGCCCCAGGGACTTAGATAGTTCCGATTCATAATATTTTTTAAGTAAGCCTTCAAAGCGCGTCAAAATATCCTTATTAAGGTGAGCCCTTGTAATGAATTGACGATCGTAAAAGCGCAAGCAATAATTAAGTAGTAATTCAATGTTGCTGACAATGACATTCACCGTATGCTTATCAATGTTTCGCTGCAGCTCCTCCTTGATTTTTCTAAAGCACTCGAGCACAATTTGCCGCTCTCGCTTTGAGATATGCAATGCCTCAGTGACGTCATAGGAAAAGAAACCGTATTCGAAAATTTTCTTACCGAGTGATGTGCCCTTAATAAAATCAGGGTGGAACGTTAACGCCCAGCCACGAGGTTGAATCAATGTCTCTGCTCCCAAATCAAAACCAAACACCTGACCAGGCGCAATGAACAACAAGCTTTCATCCTGGTAGTCGTATTTGTTTCGGCCGTATTGAAAATCTTCGCACTTGACATCCTTCAAAAAAATGATGTAGATCTCGGATAAATAACGCTTTGCTTCTACGGGTTTCGACTTTGATTGGTCAAGGACGCTCACCAGCGGATGAAGAGTTTCCTGCCCTCGTTGGGAATTAAATTGAGCGACATTTTCAAGTTTGTAAATGGCCATGCGACTGATTTAAAACAAAGATACTCAACCCCAAGTTTGCTTTTTCCCAGACGGAATAAAATCAGTAAAAGTGGTATATCAAGCTGTAAAACGGGTAAGTGACTTTTTTCGCTTCCGTGCCATCTTTGTGCAGTCGAGCGAACATTAACACACTATCACACTATTTAATGCAGTCAAATAAAATCTACTAGATATGAACAGACGTAAACTATTAAAATCAAGGCGTAATAGCTGGCAC
>DASQTN010000493.1:0-8556 GCA_035641895.1 Chryseolinea sp.
GAAAACCAGGATCAAAAGGAATGGACAGACGAGGACGTTGAATTTTTAAAATCCTGTTCTGATCTGATTACACTTACATACAACAATAGGAGAATTAATACTACCCTGGATAAACTCAGTGATGATCAGGAAACGATGCAAACTATTATTGACAATATTCCCCGGGCGGTATTTTGGAAGGGCAAAGACCTTACGTTCCAGGGTTGCAATAAGATCTTTGCACAGGTGGCAGGTTTGAAATCCTTCGTTGATCTGGTCGGCAGAACCGACTATGAAATGCCTTGGAAAGAGCATGGAGACGCGTATCGGGCAGACGATCTTGCTGTAATGAACAGCAGAAAAGCACGTCTCGATTTGGAAGAAAAGAATGTAAATAATGAGGGTAAGGTTTCCTGGGTGCTTACCAGCAAAGTGCCGGTCACGAACAAACACGGTGAAATAGTGGCGGTATTAGGCATGTTTGAGGACATTACTGAAAGGAAAGTGAAAGAGGCTGACATAACGTCCAAGCTACAGGAGCTGGAGCATCTTAAGAAGATGATGGAAAAGCGTAGTAATTGAATATTTTTTTAATCGGTTATTACATTGATGAGGCGGGAGCTATGGAGTGTACATCATTTATAGTGTAGAGAATTACTTATTTTTAAAGCATTGTACCCAATTTAAATCTGGTTATGAACCATCGTTTTTTACTGTTGATAGCTGCGTTTACGATCTTGTCGATCGATCTTTTTGCGCAGGGCGAACGGAAAGACAAAACGGCAGTAACGTATGAAGAATTATACGATGAGCCGTCGTCCGTGAATAAACTTTTTGTCGGAATTCAGCCGCTTTATGGGGAGCTATCCTCTACTAATACCAACGCGGGCTTCGGTGCGGAAGTCGTTTATTATCATAAGGATAAAATGGATTTCCGTGCTCATTTTAGGAAGACCTATAGTCAGCAGTTCTACGATATGGCACGTGACCTTGCCGTAAAGAAAAGTGATGTTGAAAATCGCGCTGAGGTTTACAACTATTTCGAAGTAGGGGGCACGTATCACATCAAAGATTTTGAAGCAAGCTCTAAAACGAAGATGTTTCTTTATAAGAACAGTTATAAAGGAAACAAATGGGCTGCGCGCGTTCCGCTTAGTGCCGAAGTGCCCTGTAAAGTAAGAAAGATCTATGGTGCTCGCTTAGGTGGTATTCTTTGGGATAGCTCAACAGATGTAGGGCGGGCGTTGGAAAAACAAGGTATGACGAACACGGATCTAAAGACTTTCGAAGGCGTATCATTACCGCAAACTATTGTTGTGGAAGGCCGTACCGAGTCATTGGACGTTTTTAGCAACGTGGCATCAAAAGGATTGTACGTCGGTGGTTCGATGACCTGGATCAAAAATGTTGCTGTAAACTTTGACAAATTTGAGGAAGGCATCGACGATTTAATATTTACAGCGTACGCAGATATTCTTGTATCACCATGGGTTGAAGCAGATAATATTGTGTACACTAGTACTGACCCGTCGAGCCCAAATTTTGGTACACAAACCTATGACATTAGTCCATTGAAGACTAAAATGCTGGGATTCCGTGTAGGAATGGATGGCAGATTTAACAGAATGTTTAGCTGGGCGTATGGCGCCGAAGTTGGATATCGCCCAAGCTTTGAAGGGCGGTCTTTTTATGCTGTCTTTAAAATCAGCTTTCCAGTTTTTGGAACCAACCTCGATTACAAAGTTGAGTCATTCGGGAAATAATCCCGCCTGATTTACTTTGCTTTTCTTGCTACGTACTCGAAGGAATAGAAGAATTTTTTCCAAAGAAAAAGGCCTGCTAGCACATTCGTAATTCCAAGCAACAGCACTGGAACATCAAAGAGGATGAGCACAAACCACCCGATCACACAATAAAACACTATTGGCATAATTTCCTCCTGATTTCGGTCTTTCACGTACAGCAAGCCGTAACATAAGGTCGGGATGCTGAATAAAAAGAATGTGAAAATGATATAGTCATGCAACCCCCGATTTTCGGGAAAATTTTTAATTAAAAATATGACTTCCGGAAGAAAGACAATCCCAATTGATACGAGACTGAGGCACATTCTTCTTGGTAAAGAAATCGGTAATCCTTTTACCCAGTGTAAGTGAAGATTTTCAAATCGATGCAGCAAGAGAATGATGGTTGCGTTTGCAGCACCGGAAACGAGTATTCCGAAGCTTAATAGCCTTAGATCGTAAGTATCTGTCTTGAAAAGTTCTGTTACGCCAATTATAATCAGTCCACTGAAAATTTTTGTTCCGACCAACATCAGCGATTCGTTTCTTATCAGCCATTCAAAAAAGAACAATGTAAACGGCTTTGTAAATCGGAAATTTAAAATGCGGGAGAGGGATAATATCTTCTTTTCGTCATTCGGATGATGTGACCACCAGATAAAATGGTAGGCGCCTGTGGAAATCAGAACCATACAGCTTATTATAATTGTGAGTGTGGAACGCAACATTCCGTATTTCGTCGCTATCAAACAGAGAAATAGACCATAAATAAAAACGGGTAGAAGCTGGAACGCTAGGACGCCCACGGCCAGCCTCCATTTTTTGAAGACAGGTAAAAGCATCAAGCAAAAAATGAACTCATTTTCATTTTGATTTAATCTTTCAAAGTTAAAAGCCATTACTTTAAGAGTGTAGAGAACCCAAATTGCAATGGGGATAATCAAGACGTGAGGCGAACTGATAAAAAATTCGGCAAGTGCAAGGTGATCATGACTTCGCATAAAGCCGCCGGCTAAAGCGATCACTAGCAAAAAGAAACCGGTATTTGCCAAATAGAATTCACGAACAAATACGGGGATGAGTACTCTCATGAAGGATTAAGCGTTAATAAACTTTTATCCTTGATGACGAAGGTTTCGTGGATGCGCATTTTTGTATTTTCAAGAAATTGGTGAGAGGAAACCAAGATTGTGGCTTCATGTTCCCGAATATATTCATCAACGATATCGATAAGAATTTCTTGAGCGCGTTCATCCAGGGTGATCAAGGGCTCATCCAGGATGATGAGTTTCGGAGCTCCAAGAAAGGCAAGTACCAATGAGAGCTTCTTCAACATGCCACTGGAATAGGTCGCGCATGGCTTTTCAAAATACTGATCCACGCCAAATCTTTTAATAAGAATACGTTGCTGTGATCGTGGCGATTTTCTTGCATCGGCAACAAAATGAATGAGGTCATTGGATGTTAAGAACCCGGGATATAAAGGTTCTGCCTCTGCGTAGCTAACACGTTCCCGATATTTTATGGGGAACCGCTTCAGCGAGATACCATCTTGAAATTCAACGTTGCCTTCGCAGGGTATTAACCCGGCAAGCGATCGAAAAAAAGTTGTTTTCCCTGCGCCATTTTCTCCTTTGATCCAATACACGCCAGACTTAAGTTCCAATGAGGGAATGGAAATAATCAGTTCACCTGAAAATTTTTTTGAGAAATTTATAACCTTCAGCATTGTTAATCCCCGTTACAAAGTAAAAACTTACCCTATATTTGACTACTATATGTCGTTCCTAGTCTAGTGCAATTACAAATTCAAATGCATGCAACTTTCTGAAAAAATTAAACGAACTATCCGTGATGTAAAGGATTATCCGAAGCCAGGTATCGTATTCAAAGATATTACACCCATACTGGCCGATACTACGCTACGGAAAGAAATCGTTGACGCCTTGGTACAGGAATTCGGACCTAAAAAAATTGACGCCATCGCCTCGACTGAGGCAAGGGGCTTTATTTTCGGATCCATCTTAGCGTATGAATTAGCATGTCCCTTCATTCTCGTTAGAAAGGCGGGCAAACTTCCATATCAGACGAGATCGGCTGAGTACAATCTAGAATACGGCACGGCTACGGTTGAAATGCATGTCGATGCGGTCAAACCCGGATGGCGCGTGCTGGTCCACGATGATTTGTTAGCTACCGGAGGAACCGCTGGAGCAACGGCCGATTTGATTCAACATTCAAATGGAATAATCGCAGGATTTTCCTTTATTATAAATCTCAGCTTTTTGCCAGGTGCCGAAAATCTGGAAAAACGCTTTGGGGTTAAGTCACATTATTTGGTGAACTATTAACCTTATAAAACATATGGTGTTTATTACACAATATGCCTGAAGTCCTTCATATCCCAATGTTTCCGCTGGCAATTTTACCATTGCCCGAAGAACTAGTTCCGTTGCACATTTTTGAGCCACGCTATCGCCAATTGTTGCAAGATGCTGAGATCGACGATATTCAATTCGGAGTTTATTTCAGCCACGATGTAAACGATCAAAAAATAGGGTCGTTGATGCAGCTGGAGAGCGTTATAAAACGATATCCGGGTGGCGAGACCGATATCATTGTGAAGTGCAAGGATATATTTAGTATGGACCTGTTGCTACGAACCTATAAATCCAAACTGTATCCTGGAGGAAATGTGAGATTGTGGAAACTTGCTGCGGATACATTTCCTAACCCAGCTTTGCACGAACTTTTCATGCAGTATCTCAAGTTGCGTAATATCGTTCACAATATTACGATCTTCAATTTGTTTCAAATAGCAAATGAATTAAACCTGGATATCGTCGACCGATATAAATTCTTAACGGTTCGCGATGACAAGCGTGAAGCTTTTCTTTTCAACCGAATTAGATTTCAAATAGATTTGCTCGAACGCGAAGAAAAAAGCAAGGACAATTTTCATCTGAATTAGTGCTATACCGACAACTTTTTTCGCCGCCTCTCGTTGTTTCATCTTTTTTTACTTTTTTGATAACCCCTTTATCATTTATTCGTTAAACGACCTTTTTTAAGAAGTCTAACGTTGGGGCTAATTGTATCGATTATTTAACAAATCGTTAAGCTTTCGTTCGAAACTTTTAGAGAGATCGCCTCGTGTTAGGGTTATACAAAAAAAATATTTTATGAATAAGTCACTCTCTCTTTTAACCATACTGCTTATCAGCGGTATCACTTTTGCGAACGCTTCTGACAACCCAAGTACTATGGCTGTATTGAAAAACGGATCAACCTTTAGACTTCTATATAAAGGAATAAAACAATCCGATGTAAAAGTCTTGATTTTGAACGAAGAAAATCAAATCGTATTTTCTGAAAAAATCAAAAGCACAGATGGCTTTGCTAGGCCGTACAACTTCTCAAACTTGCCTGAGGGACATTACAGTATTCAGGTAAAGAATGGCGCTATTACGCAAACAGAAACTGTAAATTATCATATCAGAAAAGAAGAAAAGGCGATGCATCTGCTGAGGCTTCCAGGCTCAGCCAAGTATGTGCTTTCTGTTCCCGACAACGGCTCAGAAAACCTTTCTGTCACCATATTCAATGACATGAACCAGGTTCTGTATAAAAACAGCGAAAACATAAGCGGGGATTTTGCTCGGATTTATAACCTGGCAGGACATAGCGGTAATTTCAGATTCGTTGTAAAGGATGGTAAAGGTCAGACGAACTCTATCATAAAGTAATCCGGATTACTTCAAGCAAATCAAAAAGGCAATGTGAAATAGACATTGCCTTTTTGCTTTAAAAACTTTTGGCCTGTAGCCAGAAGGTAACCCCTAAAACCAAGAAATATTTGATGGAAAAAAAGAGCGTTTTTTAGATTTTTTAGAGGTCGTGTCAGTCATCGAAATAAGCGACATTTCGTCGAGGAAGGGTTAATAGTTTCTGTTTTTTAGCTTTGTTCTAGCGCAAACGTTGTACATAAAATTTAGTATCGGATATCGGGTTCTGAGATAATTTCACACGTTATTCTTCACAAATTTGAATTGCATTTAGTGCAAACGTTGTTTCAACTTTAAAATACGGTTTCCTTACAACTTACGACCCTATACGGTATGCCTGCCGTATATTTGATCATAATTAAAATATGAACATAATTATGAAAACAAAATCTATTTACCTCGCGGCATTTCTGTTAATGAGCGCGGTAGCAACGTTTGGAAATGAAAATCCCACATCAGGTATAGCGGTGTTGTCTGCAAAAGGGAAAGACGTATTTAGAGTAATCTACAAAAACGAAACCGCTAATGATGTAAAGGTGAAGCTTTACAATTCAAACGACGAGATCATCCATTCGGCATCAATTAATCAAACGACCGGATTTATCCTCCCTTTGAACTTAAGCAAGCTTAATTTCGGCGAGTATAGACTCGAATTGACTGACGCAAGTGGTAAACGTGTAGAAAGAATCGTCTACCAAAATGCTAAACCGGTAGATAACATTCGTGTATCAAAGCTGACAAACAATGAGGGCAAATTCATGGTTTCAGTAATGAGTGCTAAAAACGAAAAGGTTACGGTTAGAATATTCGACAGCTACAACAACCTATTACATAATGAAGTTAAAAATGTAAGCGGTAACTTTGCACAAGTATATACCTTGAAAAACCTGAAGGGCGCATGTACATTCGAAGTTTCGGATGATGCAGGACGTGTAAAAACAGTTCAGTTCTAATTTCGTCTCACACATTATCAAAAACCTTCGGTACTCCCGAAGGTTTTTTTTTGTTTCTCCCTAATCATCCTGACGTTGCCGGTTTTTTTATTTAGTGTATAAGGTTATCTTCAACCGTTCGAAATTGAAAATTTATGTTCCGCATCTTTATAATTGCCGTGTTTATTTGTGTTCAGGGTTATTCCCAGGATTTCGCCGGCCTTTTTATAGCACAAGATTTTACTCAGGAAAATGTCTTCACCAATAATATTGAAGGTCCGGCTTTTGATAAGGACGGGAATTTATACGTCGTTAATTTTCAGCGCGATGGTACTGTAGGTTTGGTAAAGCCAAACGGAGATGTATCGCTATTTCTAACGCTGCCTGAAGGAAGCACAGCCAACAGCATTCAATTTGATAGCAAGGGGAAGATGTATCTGGCAGACTTTACAGGACACAACGTTCTTAAAGTGGATATGAAATCGAAGAAGATAGGCGTGTATGCGCATAACGATAAGTTCAACCAGCCCAATGACATCTGCATCAACAAAAAAGATCAGATTTTTGCTTCTGATCCAAATTGGAAGGAAAGCACGGGCAAGCTTTGGCGAATTGACAAAGGTGGTAAGGTAGTTCTACTAAACGATGAAATGGGAACGACGAATGGAATTGCACTGAGTCCGGATGAGAATATATTATATGTTAATGAGAGCGTACAGCGCAAAATCTGGAAATTTGACTTAGACGAAACGGGGAATATTTCCAACAAAACGTTGTTCGCGGAATTCTCTGACTTCGGTTTTGATGGAATGAAATGTGATGCTGACGGTAACGTTTATGTAACGCGTCATGGTAAAGGTACGATTGCCGTGCTCTCGCCCCAGGGAAAGTTAATTCGCGAGGTTACGCTAAAAGGTAAGAAATGCAGTAACCTCGTTTTCGGAGGGTTAAATGGTAAGCTTGTTTTTGTAACGCTTCAGGACCGAAAAGGAATTGAACGATTCCGAAATGATATTGCGGGTAAGGGATGGAAGTAAATTGCCATTAGCATTGTTCTACCAACTCAAGTCGCTTGACGATGCTTTCAGGAAGTAGAATAGTGCCAGGTGATAATACAGCGTTTGCGCCAATTTTTGAATGATCCCCTACCATAGCACCAAACTTTGTGACATTGATCTGGTTTTTCTTTTTATCAAGCATTACATAAATGGTCTTATCAAGTCGCTCGTTATAATGATTGGCAATGATACTGCCCGCTTCCATATTAACGTAAGAGCCAATCAACGAATTACCAACGAAATTAAAATGAGCCAATGTGCTCCCCGACAAGATCAGACTTGATTTTACTTCGCACCCGGGACCAACAATTGATTTTTCACCCAAAAATACTCCACCGCGCAAGTAGGCATGCGCGCCGATAAAGCAACCGTTAGAAACAATAATCGGCCCTTTAAGGGTTACACTTTCTTCAATTTGAGCTTTCTTATGAATGGCGACATCCTGTTTGATTTTGAAATCCGGTGATAACGATTTTATTTTTTGAAGGATCGTATTTTGAATTGAGGCTACAACACTCCAGGGAAGTTCTTTTTCAGCTTCAGGGAAGTTGGTTAAAAAGTTTTTAAGATAGGTGGAATACTGTATCATACTTATCGTTCGTAAATTTCTATGGGTAGATCATCAGGGTCGGCGAAAAACGTAAAACGTTTTCCTGTATATTCATCCGTACGAATCGGCTCGACGGCAACGCCTTTTTCTGTAAGCCATTTTTTGGCCTCCTCGATATCATTAACTTCAAATGCGACGTGTCTTAAGCCACACGCTTCAGGTCTGGAAGTACGAGGCGGAGGATTTGGAAACGAAAATAGTTCGATACAATATTGTTCGCCAAGTTTTAAATCAAGTTTGAAAGAATCTCTTTTTTCGCGGTAATATTCAGCATGAACGTTGAAGCCTAAAATTTCCGTATAGAATTTTTTTGAAGCCTGATAATCGGAACAAATAATAGCAATGTGATGAACCGAATTTAATTTAACCATCTACTAAATTATGTATTTTCGCTGATATCACCGGTCA
>DASQTN010000494.1:0-2408 GCA_035641895.1 Chryseolinea sp.
GCAGAGCGAGGACTTCTTTTTCCCGCTGACTTAAATGATAATCTTTGTTTTCAACAGGAAGCATATCTTGAAACTGCAGCAAAACCTTTCGTGCGATGCCTGGCGTCATAGGCGCACCTCCGTTATATACTTCTGAAATAGCATGCAACAAGTTTTGGGGCTCAGCATTTTTTAAAATGTAGCCACCCGCGCCCGCTTTTATGGCTGCAAAAACCTTTTCATCATCATCAAATACGGTGAACATTAGTACTTGAACAGTAGGAAAATTATTGCGTATCACTTTTACCGCTTCAATGCCGTTCATCCCGGGCATATCAATATCCATGATCACCACATCGGGTTTAGTATTCCTAATGTTATTCGTTACATCAAGGCAGTCGGCATATGAACCAACAAGAGTGAAATCGCCTGATTCCTTTAAAAGCATCGCTACGGAGTCTCTCAGCGAATCATTATCATCAAAAATAATCACATTAATTCTGTTCATCTCCGATCGTTATACGAAGTTCTATCCGTTTGAGACAATATCAACTACCAAATTTGGTAGTAGCCTGCAAGAAATTAAAGGCGTAATGTAAGCTGAATCGTTGTTCCTTCATTTATTTTTGAATTAATACACAACTGTGCGTTAACATCATCCGCCCTGGCATGCATGTTCTTAAGTCCGTTACCGCCCAAAGATTCCCCATTCTTGAATTTTGTATCCGCAGCAAGCTGAGAAACATGGAAACCTTTTCCATCATCCTTGATTGACATTATCAAAATATTATTATCTACCGACAATGTTATCCACGCGCTTTTACAATCAGCGTATTTGACCATGTTGTTTAAGGCTTCTTTAAAAATAAGGAAAATGTTTTTTCGTTGTTCGCCAGTAAATTGCATTCCGTTTAATTTTTCATCAGCAGCAAAATTAAATCGGATATTACGTGAGGCAAGGATCAATGTCGCAAAAGTTATCATGCGGTTTTGCAATTGTTCAAAACCTTCGTTAGTGGGATTTAAACTCCAGACAATATCGCTCATCTTATCTATCAATTCACGCGAAGCATGACCTATTTTTGAAAGCACTTCATTTGTATTTTCCTTTCTCGAAATGCGTTTTTTTGCAACTTCGCTGTAGATTGAAATACTACTAATGGTGCTGCCAATATCATCATGCAACTCTCTGCTTATACGTAAACGTTCTTTTAACAAAGCTTCCTGGCTTTCAACTTTTTTGATCAGTTGATATTTTTCGCTGAGAGATTGTTCCAGTTCGATTGTTCGTTTGTTCACGCTGTCTTCCAAACGAGTGTTTTCTGCTTTCAACTGGCGTGAACGATAAGAAGTGAACATCCATATCATCATGCTAAAGCTTAGGGCATATGACAAGTATGCCCACCATGTCTTCCACCACGGTGGCAGAATAATAAAAGAATAATTCAATTCCTTACTCCAATAACCCTCACTATTGACAGCCTTTGCTTTGAATGTGTAATTTCCGTGAGGTAAATTGTTGTACGAGGCTTCAGGCTGATCGGTAATATTACTCCAGTTCTTATCAAGACCTTCCAGGAAATATTGGTAACGTACTTCTTTGGGTCTGTATGTGGTAATGCCAATGAATTGAAAACTCAAATAATTGTTGTCGTAATTCAATTGCAGGTTTTCAGGTTGATTGTACCAGGGTGTGAGACCACTGAAATTAAAGTCCTCCAACCTGGAACCATTGTTCAATATGATCGCGCTGTCTTTTTTCATTGCTGCATCATGCCAGGTAATATTTTCATTAAATAGGGCAATGTTCCTTAACCGAATTGTGGGAGGGATTGTATCGGGCAGATCGCCCTCGGGGTGATAGTGCGTAACCTTGTCCGTAGCACCTATCCAGATATTACCATTCTTATCCTGTGTTACGGAATTAAACAAGGACCCACCACTCGAAAATCCTTCAGAAGCAGCATACTTCTTAAATAATGACACCTGGTTATTTTCTAATGTGTCTGATGTAATTGCCTTTTCCCTTAATAGGTTCAGGCCATCGATAGAAATGATCCAGATATTTTCATTCTTGTCCTTCAGCACATTCGTAATCATATTATTGCTCAATCCTTGTTCGGTAGTATACCAGGTAAAGTATTTCCGGTCGAATTTATTTACTCCGCGTCCGGTGCAAAACCAAATGTTGTTGTTTCTATCTTCAACAATACCAGTTATCATTTTATGACTCACGCTGTGTGCAGGGTCGTATTGTGTAAACGTAATTCCATCGAACGAATACACTCCCAGGGTAAATGTGCCTATCCAAATAGTGCCTTGATGATCTTGCGCGAGGGAAAATACGGGCACGTATCTTTCATCACTCGCGATTTCATAGTTTGTAAAAACTTTTCCATCGAACTTGCTCAGGCCGCCTTCTGTGCCAA